>NZ_JADPJC010000059.1:0-10083 GCF_023073215.1 Bradyrhizobium sp. 35 | reverse complement strand
GGAGTCGATCGACAAAGCCACTCGGTCCTTGCCGCAGCGGGCGAGCGCTTCAAAGATCGCCTGCCAATGTCCGCGCTTAGCCCAGCGATTGAACCGATTGTAGATCGTCGTGTAAGGGCCATAGTCGGACGGGCAATCGCGCCAGCGTGCGCCGCACTGGAGCATGTGAATGATACCGCTGATAATGCGTCGATCGTCTTCGCGCGCCGGGCCGGTCTGGTTTGTTGGCAGATGCGGCTCTATCTGAGCCCACTGCTTGTCGTTGAGCCAGAACAGTCCTTTGCGCATCGAAGTCCCCCGTGCCGAATCAACTTGGCACCAGGGAATCAGAACTCGCTAATTAGGTACAGACCCTAGATGTCGAGCTTGTGGAGGCCGCCGTCCGCGTGCGGCGCATCGAGGTCGATCAACATCGTTATGAGCTTAAGGCGCTGATCGACTCCGAGAAACGCTCGAAGGGCTCTGTCAGAGGAGACCGTCAAATTTGTCTCGAATAATGACAAGGCCGCCTCGATGCTCCAGGTCGTCGCGTTGCGGCTTATCGTCGTTGGCTGACGAGCCGAGGCGAGGTGGACGGGCGTCGAATATCCCAAGATCAGCTTGCAGGATATCTAAAGCTACGTCACTTCGAAACCGAAGAGACGGTCTCCACGCGCGACGAGATCGGTCCGGAGATCCTGAAGACGTACGAGAAGCTCGGCATCCGCTTGCCCACGGTCACCATGCACGAGTGCATGGAGCTAGGGTCGTAACAGGATCCCCGCCGCCCGCGCTCTCGCCGCTTACTCCAGTTTCGCAAGTTAGCGTGCATCCTGACGTCCGGAACTGTTCCTGCGATGCCGCGCAGGCCACGTCCAGGCTGCACTACTCGCCAGCGGCGACGGAAACAACGAAGGCGCGGCCAAAGTCGCTCAGCACGTAAGTGCTTGGCACACCGAAGGAGATCATCTTGACCAACGCCACGGAGCGATCGAGCTCACGGCTCGTCGCGGGGTCCGCCGAACACAGGCAGTCCGGCCTGATCATCCGTTTGATCCTGGAGCAATCCGGCCTTGACAATTCCTAAGGAGCCTCATGGCGCTGTGATCAAGCGGATGCCGGCCGAGGATGATCGCAAACGTCCTCGCGGGCGAGTTCGAGAAGCTGCTGACGGAAAAGACCGGATTTGTCGCGATCACGCAGATGTCGAAGCGCCCACCGCGTTCGTTCTGCTCGCGTTGGCTCATCCGAATACGCCAAGCGGGTGTTGACGGACGCATTCACAAGCGGAGGCTCCACAGATCTAGGCGTTTTTACCAGGCCGGGAGTAAGACCGTTGTGCCCTAGCTGGTACAGCTCGCAATCGCTTGGGCAATATCGCGGCGACACTTAGTAGGTTGACGGATCGATCCTCGTGCGCCTAATGCCAGCCGTCGTGGTCTTCGGATTCGTTTGATCCGGAGCTAAGAGGGAAGCCGGTGCAATGCCGGCGCTGCCCCCGCAACTGTAAGCGGCGAGCCGCTGTCCAACGAAGTCACTGAAGCCATGCGGCTTCGGGAAGGCCGGACAGCAGCGACGACCCGCGAGCCAGGAGACCTGCCTCGACAATATATCGTCCACGGGCGGGGTGTCCCGGTGTGCGCCAAGCAGCTGTCGCTCACGCGATATTCGCTGCATGCGTCCGCCATGGCCTTTGCCCCAATCATGGGGTCTGAGCTATGTCTTTTCTTTCGCTTCCCGTTGCCACACTGGGGACGTCACGCATCGGCCCACGACGCGAACTCAAAGTCGCGCTCGAGAGCTACTGGGCGGGAAACTCCAGCGAAGCCGAGCTCCTCGAGGCGGGGAGTGGACTTCGTGCCGCTAATTGGGCACGGCAGAAATCCCGCGGTGCGACCGTCATTCCTTCGAATGACTTCTCGTTCTACGACCATGTGCTCGATACCAGCCTAATGGTCGGCGCCATTCCCGACGTCTATGGCTGGACCGAAGGTCCTGTGTCGCTCAAGACCTACTTCACCATGGCGCGTGGCGCTCAGGACAGTGGTCACGCTCAGCACGGGCCTGGCGTAGCCGCACAGGAAATGACGAAGTGGTTCGATACCAACTACCACTACATGGTGCCGGAATTTCACCGGGATCAGATCTTTAAGTATTCCTCTCGAAAGCCGATCGAGGAATATGAGGAGGCAAAAAGCCTCGGCTACCAAACGCGCCCCGTCCTAGTTGGCCCAGTCACTTTCCTGAAGCTTGGCAAAAGCGCAAATCCCGCATTCAATCCGCTGTCGCTGCTCGATCGGCTCCTCCCAGTCTATGTCGATGTTCTCCGCGAACTATCCTCGCGCGGTGCTGAATGGGTTCAGCTGGACGAGCCATGCCTGGTGATGGACGTCGACGAAGCATCGCTGGCAGCTGTCCGCCGGGCCTACGCTCATTTCGCAAAGGTTGTGCCGGCCCTTAAAATAATGCTGGCCACATATTTCGGGGCTATCGGCGACAATCTTGAAACAACCTTGGCCTTGCCCGTTGCCGGGCTTCATGTGGATCTGGTTCGGGCACCTGACCAGTTGGACGCAATTGTCGCCACAACCCGTAGAGATCTCGTGGTCTCACTAGGCGTCGTTGATGGTCGGAACGTGTGGCGCTCCAATCTTCCGGCGCTGCTCGACCAACTTGCTCCTATGGTCCAAAAATTGGGCAGGCACCGTGTTCAGATTGCTCCTTCCTGCTCGCTGCTTCATGTTCCGATCGACATTGAGCTAGAGACCGATCTCGATCCCAATCTGAAGACATGGCTGGCGTTCTCAGTTCAGAAGATCAAGGAACTTTCGATATTGAGCAAAGCGCTGGCCGGCCATGCTGCCGAGGTGGCCGATGAACTTGCGCTTTCGGAGGAGGCAGCCATCACCCGCGAAACATCGCCCGAGATCCACAATGCGAATGTCGCCGGACGAATCGCCGCGATCGACCATAGCATGCTTCGCCGTCGCAGTGCGTTCACCCAGCGTGCCGACGTCCAGCGCGTCGCGTTCGCATTGCCGATGTTTCCAACGACAACCATCGGATCCTTCCCGCAAACGGCCGATGTCCGGAATGCGCGCGCGGCTCATGCGCGGGGAACGTTGAATGACACGCAGTACGAGCAGCTTCTGAAAGCGGAGACAGCCCGTACCGTGAAGTGGCAGGAAGATATCGGCCTGGACGTGCTCGTACACGGTGAGTTCGAGCGCAATGACATGGTTCAATACTTTGCCGAGCAGCTGTTGGGCTTCGCTTTCACCAAGCATGGCTGGGTTCAGTCTTATGGCTCGCGCTACGTTCGTCCGCCTATCCTGTTCGGAGATGTCTCCCGGCCGAAGCCCATGACCCTCGAATGGTGGCGCTATGCGCAGTCTCTGACCAAAAAACCCGTCAAGGCTATGCTGACCGGACCGGTGACGATCCTGAACTGGTCGTTTGTGCGTGACGACATCTCGCGGCGCGAGACATGCCGACAGATCGCTCTCGCGATCCGAGATGAGGTCATCGACCTTGAGGCGGCTGGAGCGACAATGATCCAGATCGACGAGGCTGCGTTGCGGGAGGGATTGCCGCTACGCAAATCGCAGTGGAAGAACTATCTCGATTGGGCGGTGGACAGCTTCCGCCTTTGCTCCTCCGTGGTCGCCGACGGAACTCAGATCCATACTCACATGTGTTATTCCGAGTTCAATGAAATCATCGATGCGATCGCAGCAATGGATGCCGACGTCATTTCAATCGAGACGTCGCGTTCTAAGATGGAATTGCTCGAGGCCTTCAAGAGCTACAAATATCCAAATGAGATCGGGCCCGGCGTCTATGACATTCATTCACCGCGCATTCCCGCAGCGGCGGAAATCAAGCAGCTGATTGTGTTGGCGCGGCAGCGAGTTTCCGATCGGCAGCTCTGGATCAATCCCGACTGCGGACTGAAAACGCGAAGGTGGGAGGAGGTGCGTCCCGCGCTCGTCAATATGGTGGCCGCCGCACGCGAGTTGCGGGCCGAGCCATGATGGGCCGGAGCGTTTCGCCAACGCGTTTGTGAACAAGATGCACGCGCTTTGGGGGCTTACGATGTCCTTGGGAGCTTTCAAAGTTCCCAGCGCCGCGGAATGCGGGCGGGCGTCGGCGGAGGCGGTCGCATACAGCCGGCGACAAGCTCGATTCTCGACCCGACGGCCGACAGCATGCCGGCGAGGTCCGATCAGGTCCTATTGCGACGTCATTAACGCTCGACGCGAAGCACAGCCCTACTTTTTCATTTATCCATCGCGTGGATGCGTCTCATCACAACAATCTATTTTACGGTCCTTACGGAACGTCATACGAAATTCAGGCCCTGGCACGCTCTTCGGGAGAGGTAATCGAGCGTTGTTGGTTTTTGGGGACGTGCCAAATGCTGCTGTGCGACGGCAAACTGCCGCTTGTGTTTCAGGGCACGGCAGCCAAACCGGCGCAGGATCCCATCTCGGTCAAGGCACTGCCGTCCCAACCGGACAGCGGGCGAGTGGTGGAAAAGTCGTGAAGTTTCCGACAGGAGCGGAAGGCAAACGGCTCCAGATTTCGCGCGGAGTGATATCCGTTTCTCCTTGTTTGACGGCGAATGCCCTCGCCGAAGATCGATCGGCGGTAAGTCCTCCCTGCCGACGAAAGCTGGTGCGATGCGTAAAGCAGCGTTGTTCCTGCGTGACTTTTGCCTGGCCTCCGGAGGAGGCCGGGCTTTTTTTGGTGCGCCAGGCATGGCGCGGACCGCCGTGACTGGCGCGATTCGACCGGAGTGGTGTCCGGCCGATGACTTGGAGGTAAGAGTCCTTTCCTGGGCACCATACAATTCTGGATGTCAAACAAATCCAGATAGATAAGCCCTTTCAGAGTGTTGCGTTGGCCCCGACTGTGTAACAATGGGGTGTAACATTGCTGTTTAGGATTGTTCGGCCGATGCGCCGGGATGAATCTCGCTTTCCTTTTTTCGCGCAGCGTATTCCGGCTGATGTTCGGCGCAAGGCAGTCGGTCTCAAACTCGCGATACCGCTCGGCGATAGCTTCGTCTTCGTGACGCCTACTGAGGGCACTCAGGCCGTCCGGTTCTCTCTTCGCACCGCAGAGCCAAGTGAAGCTAAGAGGCGTCACGCGCTCGCGGCGGCCTCTCTAGCGACCGTGTGGGAGGCGCTCCGCAATGACTCTCCCGTGCGTCTAACCCACCGGCAGGCGACGGCTTTAGCAGGCGAACTCTATCGCGTGTGGGCGGACAGCGAGAGCCTCGCCCGGAGTGTTGCTATGGTGCACACGCCCGGAGAGGGCTGGGCGCCGGACACTGAGAGCCAGGACGAGCAGGAAGCCCATTGGGCGGCCGTGGTGGCGATGTGGGCGAGGGTTGGCGAGGACGGCGAACCCCAAAAACTGGAGAAGCAGCTCGGCGCCATCGTGGACCGCCTCTTGCTGACCAAGGGCATCCGCCGGGTAGATAGCGAATCGCGCGCTCTCTTGCTCACTGCTTTTTGGATGGCGCTGCGTGACGCCTTCGTGAGCCGCCAGCGGAACGCTGATGGCGACTATTCCCCCGACCCCAAGGCTGCTCGCTTTCCCGAGTGGCAGGCCCCGGCAGATGCGCCGAAGGAAAAGCCAAAGCGCGGCGCCCCCAAGAATTGCCTCACCGGGCTAGTCGAGGACTGGTGGAAGGAAGCCAAGCGGGCCGGCCGCAAGCAGAGCACCTATGAGAGCTATCGCAACTCGATGGCCCGCCTTGTCACGTTCCTGAAGCACGACACCGCGAGCCGGGTGACGCCCGAGGACATTGTTCGCTTCAAGGACTATCGCGTGCAGAGCGGCGTTAGCCCGAAGACCGTGAAGGACAGCGACCTCGCCGGGATGAAGACGGTGTTTGGCTGGGCCGTGGTCAATCGCCGGCTGTCCAGCAATCCGGCCGAAGGGATCACCATCAAAGTCGGCAAGTCGCGCAAGCTCAGGCCAAAAGGGTTCTATGATTCCGAGGCTATCGCAATCCTGAAGCATGCCCGCGAGTTCGTGCCCCGCCGGGAAGCCCCGAAGCTGGCAGCGGCCAAACGGTGGGTGCCGTGGCTATGCGCCTTCACGGGCGCCCGCGTGGGCGAGATGATTCAGATTCGTAAGGAGGACATTCGGCGCGAGGGCAAGCTCTGGGTGCTACATGTAACGCCCGAGGCTGGGCCCGTGAAGACGGATGAAGCGCGTGATGTTGTGCTCCATGGACAGGTCATTGAGGAAGGCTTCCTGGAGTTCTTCGAGAAATCCAAGGGCGGCTATCTCTTCATCGACCCCAAAGCCGGTGAATTAGGCGTGCGCAACGCGGTCAAGACGGCGCGTAACAAGGTCAATGAGTTCGTCCGTGAGGTGGTGAAGGACAAGAACGTTGATCCAAGCCACGGTTGGCGCCATCGCTTTAAGACCGTTGGCATTGAGCAGGGCGTTGAGACGCGCGTTCTGGATGCCATTCAGGGGCATGCGCCGCGCAACGTCTCGGAGGGCTACGGAGACGTGACCGTTAAGGCGAAGGCGAACGCCATCGCGAGGTTTCCGGTCATTGAAATCGCATAAGCCACCGATAGCCGACGAAATCCGCCAGGGTCTCCAAGGTCCGCCAAGGGGCAGAGACGACATCAAGCGGACTAGCGACGCGTCCTGATCCATCTTATATCCGGCTCATGAACGACTGCTGTTGCGCTCTACCGCCCTTGAACGTCGGCGGGAACAAGAAATCGGATGCCGCCTACCGGCGGGTGCTCTGGACTGTGCTTGCCATCAATGCCGCTATGTTTGCCGTTGAGGTGGTCGCAGGTCTTGCTGCCGGATCAGCTTCGCTGCAAGCCGACTCACTCGACTTCCTAGGGGATGCTGCGAACTACGCCATCAGCCTACTCGTTGTCGGCATGACACTTCGCTATCGGGCGGGCGCGGCTCTTGCGAAGGGCGCCACTATGGGCATGTTTGGCCTATGGGTCGTTGCAACCGTCATCTGGCACATTCTGCACGGAACTCTTCCGAGTGCTTTCGCGATGGGCACCGTGGGAGCTGCCGCTCTGATTGCGAATGCAGCTTCCTTTGGTCTGCTTTGGGCTTATCGTCATGGTGATGCAAACATGCGGTCGGCATGGATTTGCACGCGGAACGATGTACTGGGTAATCTCGCGGTGTTGTTGGCTGCGGTCGGCGTGTTCGGGACCGGCACAGGTTGGCCCGACATCGTTGTGGCGGCGGTCATGTCATTGCTTGCAATTCAAGGGGCTGTGGTGGTGGTCCGGCAAGCCAGCCGAGAGTTGCGGATTGGCCGATTGGCGGCGGCTGAATAATTTAGCCGCCGAACTCTCGGGTTATTTGCCGTCCTTGCGCAACGCGCCGCTGGCGTCGATAAGCGCCCTTAACGGACTCCAGCTTTCGGCTATAGCGCTTCGATCGCGCGCTTCAGACCCGCGGGCGTCAAACTGTAGGCCACGTTGGGAAGCGAAAGTGTGGTGCTGGAGAGCCATCCAAGCTCTTTGAGCCTGTTGTAGGGGCGATGATCGACGTTGCTGTCCGCGTGCACGCTATGCCCGTTCGCGTGGATATGTTGCAGAAGCGTGATGTCGTTGGCTGTCGGTTGCATTGTGACAGGTCTCCAAATCAGGATGCAGCATAGTGCGCGCCGGCGCTTTAGTCGACCCGATGGCGTCGGTACGGGCCTATCTCGACGCGGAGAAGGCGTCCAGCACCCGCAGAGGCTATCGCTCCGATTGGGCGGACTTCACCGCCTGCAGATGAATGAGGGCGCATGACGTCTTGGCTGCTGAACTGCTCTTTGGCTTAGGCGAACAGACGACACCAAGAAATAGGGCAGCCAGGCGGACACAAAGGTCACCAGCTTTCAGTCTGCTCCACAGTGGCAGAGACTGTCAGGAGAACGCCGCCGTTATTCCTAACGACAATTGCGATGGTGCCCGGACGAGCAGCAAAAGTAAAATCGCGCACGGCCTCGCCGAGGGCAATCATGGCCATCCTGTGAGCTGCAACAACGCTGTGCATTTCCTGGCCGAACTCGTCGACAGTGACCCGTTCCGCTTCATGATAGTCGAAATGAAAACGCGGCATTGGGCGCTAAGTTAGCAAATGCCCGCGCGTTCCTAAAATCCTGCCCCAGATTTGCTGAGCGTTGATCCTGCGCTTGCGTTCAACTCATGCAGATATTCAGGGCTGAACTCGGCTACAGCTTGCAGTTCCTGTGGGCGGAGCACTGTAACGATGTGGTTTTCCCATTCAATGAGGCCCAAACCCCTGAGTTCCTGGATCGTCCTGTTCACGTGAACTATCGAAAGCCCACATGCGTCGGCAACATCTTGCTGGGTGAGCGGGATCCGGTAGCTGCCATTGTCCGCCAGCCCAACAAATTCCATCCGAGTGGTAAGCTCGCAAACAAGATGCGCGAGGCGACCTAAGGCTTGGCGCGCTCCGAGATTCTCAACCCATTCGCGATAAATGGCGGCCTGTATCAGCGTTTCGCGCCAAAACGCGTGTGTAAGTCCGAGAGATTCGGTCATCATCTCTCTGAGGGACGAATGGGGCACAGCGGCTATCGTCGAATTGCCTACGCTGCAAAGATCACAATCCGCGATCGGCAGATGCAGGGTAGGCAAGTCGGGCATGTCCCCAGCCAGGTAGAATGACGAGATCTGATTTCGATCATTCACCACTCTTTGCCGAGCTAGAAAGCCATCCACGACAACGATGCAGCTGCTGGGCTTGTCTCCCTCGCGCACGGCGTATTCGCCATCAGCCAGGGACTTCACCCTGTATTGAATGCGCGCGAGTCTGAGCTTATCTCGTTCGAATAGACCGCCGACTGCCTGTAGGCGCGCTATTAGCTTGCGGTGCGGCATGATCGCTCCCTTGCACATGCAGGCGGGAGCGCGAACTCTCTCAGCCACCGACGCCTACGGACAAAGCCTCGGCCGGTGATGCTTCAGTAAAGCATGAAAAGCGCAAGCGTGCCAGACTCTTCGGCAACGAACATCGCTTTCTCGCGCTCCGGCCAGATGGAGCAGCGTTTGGACGCGGGCACGCTTCGGGTCACAAGCGGGCGTGCCGGAGCGTTATCCCACAATCAGCTGCTCGCCTTCGGCACGTCTCGAACCGTCCACAGACTGTTTCTGAGTTATTACCGCTTCAGGAAACTTCCAGAACCTTCCGGTTATCGAAATTTTACGGCCCCGGACTACCTTCGTGGCGAAGGAGCCTGTCATGAAGCCATCAGAAATCTACAAGGAGAACGCCCATAACTGCGCCATGCTCGCAGAAGGAGAGCCCTCCAAGGACAGCCCAGCTTACAAGCGGTACCGGCGCATGGAGCAGGCGTGGCGGTCTTTGGCCGAAGAGCAGGAATGGCTGGATGGGGAAGTACCGCCGGTTCGGACGGATCGCGCCGACATATCGAAAAAGCCGTCGGGTTAGGACGGCAATGGCTGTGGGACCCGAAGTCCCCACCGGGCGGTCCCTTCCAAGGACTTTCGCGGACGCTGATGAGGCAAGCCGAAGCACAATCGCCGAAGTTGGTGTCCGATGCTGATGGAAAGTGAGTGTCAATGACTGTTTTCTCGGGCTCGGTATTCGCGATGGAAGTTGAGGGCAAAGCTATCTTAGCGTTCGAGGCAAAGAATTTCCGAGAAGCCTTCGAGTTGTGCAAAGAGGACTGGGTTCGTGATGACTTGACCGCGATTACATCGAACGGCCTTCCGCTTTGCTCCTCGACGGCCAAGTTGACAGTTCGCAGGGCTGACGAAGCCGAGATTGTCATCTATCGAAACGCAGCTCTCCAAGCTCAGACAGAAGACTTGGTCCTAGCATATCTTGTGGATTTAGATTGAGCGTAGCGACCTTCCCCGTGGCGCGCCTTCCAGGAAGAGAGGGGCATCCATGACTTCTGCTCTGGGTTGACGAGCAGACGTGCCGGCGGCCGCTCCGAGAGCCACTGGAGTCCGCTAATGTGAAGGGTTTCGGATGCCGGCCGCATGATTGACGGCGCGGCACATTCGGGCGGCCGGCGTCCGAAAGCCTCCAAGGGAGGAAACCGCGCATGGT
>NZ_JADPJC010000096.1:0-10092 GCF_023073215.1 Bradyrhizobium sp. 35 | reverse complement strand
GGCAGCGCAGTGGACCGGCGCTCACAAGGGGCCGGCATTCTTCGCGTACTCCGACAACTATCTCATCGACGTGAAGTTCGGCGTCATCGTGGATGTCGGGGCCTCCCGCGCCATTCGCCAGGCCGAGGTCGGTGCAGCAAAAACCATGATCGAACGAACCGAGGAGCGCTTTGGTCTCAAGCCAGAGCGACTTGTCGGGGATACCGCTTACGGAGCGGCTCCGATGCTGAACTGGCTGGTCGAGGAGAAGGGCATCGCGCCACATATCCCTGTGTTCGATAAGTCGAAGCGGGATGATGGCACCTTCTCGCGGAGCGACTTTCGATATGACCCAACCGGGGACGTTTACCACTGCCCGGGTGGTAAGCGGCTTGGGACGAGCGGTACCGTGCACGAGGGCAAGACCCTTCTGTATCGTGCCAGCAAGCTCGACTGCGATGTATGCCCGCTCAAACCGCAGTGCTGCCCAAAGGAACCATCACGCAAGATCCCGCGCGATATCCATGAGCATGCCCGAGACGTTGCCCGGTCGTTCGCTGGCACCGAGGGCTTCGAGCTCTCTCGGCGTCAGCGCAAGAAGATCGAGATGAGGTTCGCACACTTGAAGCGCATCCTGAAGCTTGGTCGGCTCCGATTGCGAGGCCCGCAAGGTGCCCAGGATGAGTTTGTTCTAGCCGCCATCGCTCAGAATCTGAGGCGGTTTGCATCGCTGGTCGCACGACCGCCGCCGGCTCAGGTTCTGCGCATCGCGTAGCGTAGCGTCAAAGTTGCGTAAAATGCGTCAGGGCCAGCGCTTCAAAGCGCGGCTCAACAAAAGGCCCAGCGGCCAAATCCATTGCAGCCAACTTTTGCAACAAAATCGGCCCGTAGCTGACTTCCAACGGCGCTCGGCCAACGTCTGCTATGACCTCAACTCGGACATCCGAAAATCCTCTTTTCTGGTGCCCAAAAGCGGCGGAAAGCCGCTGGCTTTGATGCTCCTGGAATGGAATAATCCGTCTATACGGGCGATGATTTGAGCCGGTCGGCATTGGCTGGCGCATGGACTGAGTGAATGACCGCGCCTCCTCTGGACGCCGTGGCCGACCTCCACAAGCTGATTGCCGATCTCGAGCAACGGCTTGCTTCCAGTTTTGCTGCGCATGATGCGGCAACTGCACGGGCTGCGGCGACGGATGCCGAAAATGGCCGTCTGCGCGAGGAACTCGCCAACTTACGGGAGAGGCAGAATGCCAGTGCCCACATCCTCCGCACAATCGCCAGCGCCTCCGGTGATGCCGAAAGCGGACTTCAGCAGATCGCCGAAGCTACCGCGCGCCTCTTCCATGGTGCGAGCGTTGCTATCCGGATTGCCGCCGGCAACGAGTGGGGTCTTTCAGTCAGTTTTGGCGCGGGCATCGAGCGCATCACCGCTTTGGTACCAGAGGAGCAGCGGCGGCCAGGAGGCCGAAACCTGCCCGCGGTAGTTTTCCGGGAGAATCGACAAATTCATATCCCCGACATCGACAATATCGATGCGGATATGGCGGACTGGCCCGTGACATTAGCCCGCACGGTCGGCATTCGAACCGTGGCCGGTACGCCACTACGGCGCGACGGCAAAGCGATCGGAGCGCTCATCGTCCAACGCGATCGACTCGAACCCTTTACCGCAGATGAACTAGTGCTGCAACAAAGCTTCGCCGACCAGGCCGTGATCGCAATAGAGAACGCGCGGCTGTTCAACAAAACGAAGGAGGCGCTTGAGCGGCAAACTGCTTCAGCCGAAGTTCTTGAGGTTATCTCGTCCTCGCCTGGCGATCTTAAACCGGTATTTGAGCAGATGCTGGCCAAGGCCATGAGCCTGTGCAAGGCGGACTGCGGCTTCAAATAACAAATGGAGCAAGGCGCAATGCGGGCAGTTGTCGAAGCGGGCGTTCCGGCCGCCTTTGCTGAATACCGACGGCAAAACTTGCATACGGGAGGCGCGGCAACTCCGGCCGACGTGATGCGCACAACCAGGAAGCCAGCTCACGTCCATAATGCTCAGGAAAGCGAAGCCTACCGCAGCGGTAATCCTAATGCAGTCGCCGGTGTCGATTTGGGCGGCGCGCGCACCGTCTTGTATGTGCCCATGATTAAGAACGAGGACATCGTCGGCGTAATCAACGTTTACCGGCAGGAGGTTAGGCCATTCACCGAGGAGCAAATCTCGCTGCTTGAGAACTTCGCCAGCCAGGCCGTCGTTGCGATCGAAAATGCACGACTTTTCAACGAGACCAGGCAGGCGCTGGAGCAGCAGACTGCGACATCGGAGGTGCTCAGCATAATCAGCCGCTCAGGTGGGGATCTGGGGCCGGTCTTTGATGCCATACTTGGCAAGGCGATGCAGCTTTGCGATGCGAATTTCGGTGTGCTCAACACTTATGATGGGCACCGTTTCCATACCGCGGCCACATTCGGCTTGCCTCCAGCTTACGATGAGTATCGCCGGAAGCAGCCACTTGACTACGGTCCTGACACCGCTCCAGCGCGTCTGTTGAAAGGCGAACGTTCAGTAGCCATCGCTGACCTCGCCAAATCCAAAGCTTACCTCGACGGTGAACGTAATCGCCGCGCCTTGGTTGAGCTTGGCGGCGCGCAGTGCGTATTGGCAGTTCCCTTGCTGAAAGGCGGCAGCGTGGTCGGAAATGTTATGATCTTTCGGCAGGAAAATCGCCCTTTTACTGAGAAGCAAACAGCCCTGCTGGAGCAGTTCGCCGCGCAGGCGGTCATTGCTATCGAGAATACAAGACTTCTCAGCGAATTGCGTCAGCGCACCGCCGATCTGTCGAGATCATTGGATGAGCTGCGAACTGCGCAAGACCGCCTGGTGCAAACCGAAAAACTTGCTTCTCTCGGTCAACTTACCGCCGGAATCGCCCACGAGATCAAGAATCCTCTCAACTTCGTCAATAACTTTGCTGCGCTCTCGGCGGAATTGACCGCCGAACTCAAGGAGACCCTGGCTCCGGCTCCTCTCGACCATAAGATGCGCAGCGAGGTTGACGAACTTTCGTTGATGCTGAAGTCAAACCTTGAAAAGGTGGTACAGCACGGCAAGCGCGCCGATACGATCGTTAAGAATATGCTGCTGCACTCGCGAGAAGGCTCGGGAGAGCACCGGGCTGCCGATATCAATGCACTGGTCGATGAGAGTCTCAATCTCGCTTGTCACGGCGCCCGTGCCGAGAAGCCGCAGTTCAATGTGACCGTGCAGCGTGACTTCGATCCGCGCGCCGGACTAGTCGAAGTGTTTCCCCAGGAGATCACCCGCGTTCTGCTCAACTTGATCTCGAACGGGCTCCATGCGGTGGCCAGTCGTGTGGCTAGCAATAGCAGTGCCGACTTCGAACCACTAATCACTGCCCGCACACGCGCAAGCGAGGACCAAGTCGAAATACGTATTCGCGACAATGGCACCGGTATCCCACCGGAGGTGAAGGAAAAGATTTTCAATCCGTTCTTCACGACCAAACCGGCCGGCGAAGGTACAGGCCTCGGCCTCTCGATCGCCCATGACATCATCGTCAAACAGCATGGTGGCCGAATTGAAGTCACAAGCGAGCCGCAGCAGTTTACAGAGTTTGTGGTCTTCTTGCCTCGACACGGGAGCAATAGCCGATCTGGAGGAGAGTCGTGAGCACCTAGATCGTTGTCGTCGACGGCGAGCCCGATGTCGAGAGCATGTTCCGGCAGCAATTCCGCCGCGACCTGCGGGCGGGGCGGTTTCTCATGGATTCGCTCTGTCTGCTCCTGCGGCTCTCGAGCAGATGAAGGCGATACCGGATCCGTCACTAATCCTAATCCTGTCGGACATCAACATGCCAGCATGAGCGGGCTCGAAATGCTTCCAAAGGTAAAAGAAGCACGTCCTAACGTGCCCATCATCATGATTACCGCTTATGGAGACGCTGCAACCGTGAAGCGCGCAAGAGAACTTGGCGCCGCTGGATTACTATCCAAGCCGATAGATTTTGGACTATTGCGTCAGGAAATTGATCAACGCCTGGGAAGGACTGTGTAGTCTGCTAGTGGTCCGTTCGAGACGTGCCGGACCAGTCTAACCAGGTCCGCTCATCCGGCTAGAATGGAAGTCATGGCCTCACTGGCAAGCCGAACCGAAGGACCTCAGCTGACCTTTGCCGAGATTTTTGGCTTGCATCCAACATGGCCTAATTTCCCAACGTGGATGCCGCCTTTGCGCGCGCGGTTCAACTTGAAGCGCTTGCGGCAGACGAGTCGGATGCGGCCTTCAAAACCCAGTTGCAGACGCAAGCTCAAACCTATCGCAAGCTCGCGGCGAAACGCGCGCACGAATACGGCTTGCCGACGCTAAGCCCGTCGGAAGCTTTACCAACGAAATGAACGCTGAATGTCGCGCAGCGTTGCCTGCATACCGTCTGTGTAGCGACCGTGACTGAATGATAATCGGCAGCTAGTGACTGCAACCCTCAGAACTGCACCGTGCTCGTCGCGAACCTCAACCTGCACGACGCCATCTTGGCCTTTAGCCGTTAAGTCCCGCGCGGCTTCTCCAATAGTGCGGCGAGCCTCTGTGCGCGCAGCATTCAAGCCGGGCAGTTCGTGCCCTTCGTCGTCAATCGTCGCACCGTTATCGTCGTGGAAGTCGAAAAAATATCGCGGCATATCACCAGTGAGTGAATGGGTCCGCGTTCGTAAGCTAAGTTTGGCCTGTGTTCTCGCCCGGATGAATACGGTCTGTACGCCGGTGGGATTGGTCCGCAGAAACACGGAAGTGTAGTTGAATGCCGATCGCCCATCGGTCTCTGATTGCATTCCCTCCTGTCGGAAGAATGATGATCTTCGGATCCAGAGACGAGGTCCCGACACCAGGGTTAGGGCGGCTCAGCTCCTTCTTGCTTTCTCAAGCGCTGGGAGTCAGACTTGGTTGGCTGGGCCTCCGCCTAGCACATCAGGTATGATCGGCCCTCGGTACCGAGCACTAACTTTGGTCCGCTCACCTCTCGAAAGCGGATATTGCGGCCCTCTGGGTCGAGGTCGGCCACGGGCCAGACTCGGAAGTCCAACTACGCAATCGCGACTTCCGCTTGGAATTAGGCGTCCTCCGAAACCGATTAGCGCACGCCCAGTTGCGCCGTTTGCGGTCAAGGTCGGGACGTTTAGCTTCTATCAAACTAGGCCGCCGCCGTAGGTGTAGGTGACCCAGTTGCCGGCTTCGGGATTACCGCTGATGGCCCAGGCCGATTCCCAAAACGATGGCCTTCTGACGTAGCGCGCCCTCGGTTCGCTTGGTCATCTTCGCGATTTTGATCACTGGCGTCCGCGCCTTGGAGTGCGCCTTCAATTCTTTGATGTCTTCCTTCGTCCACTCACGTCGAACGGTTTTCTTTGCCTTCTTGGCCACTCTGCGCTCCTTCAATGTTGAGGCAGCCGTTTAGCACAAAGTGTGTAGCGCGCATCCTTGCGCGCATGTTCTCCAACCGACGGGGAGGGCCGCCGATATGAGCTGCTGTTCGTCTCCGACGGCACGCCGGTGAACGTACGCCGCATCAGGCAGTCGGCGCCATCAATCCAGGATCCGTTCAACTGAGACGAGGGGATGCACCGCCATGGCTAAGAAGTTATCGCAACACGATTAGCCATCGCGGATTGGTGACGAGGACCGAGACACACAAGACATAGAGAACCCGCTGGCTGACAAGGTCGGCGGGGCTTTTCGAGAGGCCGTAACTACAGAGCTTCTCCGGCAGTAGCCGCCAACAACGCCGCCTCATTGTGTGAACGCTATCGTGCATAGAGTTCCCAATTACTTAACGGTTATAAAGACTTCCGGTCCGGCCTGCCTTCGATAGCGAGTGTGGCAGGCCAGCTACAGCAAAGCACTCACGATTGAGTACTATTGCAAGGCAGGTGGGCGAACTAGCGACTCTTAAAACTGATTATCTCTGGGGAGACTCGAATGAAGAAACTTATTGCGGTTGCAGCCGGAACACTGGCTCTGGGCCTATCGGCTCCGGCCAGCGCGGCGGATATGGCAGCGCGTCCCTACACCAAGGCGCCCCCGATGGTCGCCGCGATTTATGACTGGAGCGGCTTCTACATCGGCGCCAACGGCGGTTGGGGCTCAAGCCGCAACAGCTGGGATTCGGTTGCCCCCTTCCTGGTGGGTCCCGAAGGTTCGCACGATGCAACCGGCGGGGTTGCGGGTGGTCAGGTTGGTTATCGCTGGCAGACTGGCACCTGGGTGTTCGGCCTCGAAGCGCAGGGTGACTGGGCCGACTTGCGAGGCAGCAACCTGAGCACCCTGTTCGGACCGGGCTTCCGCAACGATTCACGGATCAATGCGTTCGGTCTGTTCACGGGTCAGCTCGGCTGGGCCACCAACAACGTCCTGTTCTACGTCAAGGGCGGTGCTGCCGTAACTGACAATCGCAACCGGATCTATTCGACTGCGACTGGCGCTGTGCTTGCCACCACCGGCGATGACACCCGTTGGGGCGGCACCGTCGGGGTAGGCCTGGAATACGGCTTTGCCCCCGGCTGGTCGGCTGGTGTCGAATACGATCATTTGTTCATGCAGGATCGTACGCTCGCATTCACCGGTCCCGGTGGCGTAGCATTCGGTGCGGATCGCATTCGTCAGGACGTCGATCTCGTCACGGTTCGCGTGAACTACAAGTTCGGCGGCCCCAGCATCGGCCGGTACTGAGCAGTATCACTGGAAACAACAGGGGCCGGCTCTTTGAGCCGGCCTTTCTTTTTTGGGGAGATTCAAATGACCAAAACGTACCGACCGGTCGCCCCTTCGAAATTAGCCGACGAGCTAAACAGCGCATTTGCTTCGGCTGAACCCAATACCATTTGTATGGCCATTGGGGAGGGACTTGCCAACTTCAACATTGCCGAGATGGCAAGACAGACGGGTTTAGGCCGGCAGAGTATTTATCGAGCTTTCAAAACCAACACACAGCTTCCGAATTTTTCCACGGTCCTTGCTGTGCTCACGGCCATGGGCTTGCAGCTCAAAGTAACTCCCAAGGGCGAGCGATCCACGGCTGCCACGGCTCGCGCAACGAAGACGTAGTCAACACTTAGGGGGCGAGCTAGCGAGAAGCACGATCGCTAGGATGTCGAGAATTTATTTTTACAAACTGACGGTGGACAATGGCGCGGCCCCGTGCATTAGAGCAGGACTTCTTTCTTTAGCAATCTGCAAGCCTATGATCCGCAAGACTGCAAGGGAGGGGGATTTGATCTTCGGTTTTGCTGCAAATTCGCTTCATAAGGACAACCGGTTAATCTACGCGGCTCGCGTCACCCACGCCCTTCATAACGGGCGGTATTTCAAAGATCAGCGCTATGCCAATCGAGAGGATTGCATTTACACATTTAGAGGCGGTCGATATCAGCGTCGAAAGAGCGCCAAACACCACGACAAGCCGACAGACCTTCGACATGATCTAGGCGATTTCCCCCAATACTCACGGGCAAACGTGCTTTTGAGCGCCGATTTCCGATACTTTGGGAAGTCGGGTAGCGACATTTACAAGGCGAGGTTTCCAGCGGTCGCTAATGCGGTGAAGGAGCTTGGCCGCGGTCAGCGAGTAAGACTTAGACCCTCTCTTCGGCTCGAACTTGAGGCAATGAAGGATTGGATTTGGCTGGAAACACCAAGAAAGGTAATGGGCAATCCTTCTCGCTCTTCGGCGTCCAACGTTTGTCACCGCACTAAATCGTGCGGTGTTGCTTGAGCTTCGAACGGCGATTTTTTGATTTGTCTTTAGGCTCGGTTTGCCCGGATTTGGAGGTGCCAGATGCAAACGACGTTGCCCAGTCTCTCCTGCCTTCGTTGCGACAATCTGATCGCGCCATCCGGGAGTTTTAGCAAAATACCTGTTGCCCGGCGATACGAACATTGCATCCGTCGGTGCGAGCCTTGCGGCGTGGGTGCCTCAAATGCCAAGACGGCTGGAGCGCAGACGTGGATTTTTCGGGAGCCGCTCGACAATAGCCCGACGGAAATTCGCGATGGCGCAAAAACCGCGTTGAGAGGCGCTCTTAACCAGCGGAACCGGCAAACAAAGAAGCTAGGTTCGGTTTTTCGACTTCAGAGGATGCGATCACCTGGGTGGTGTTTGCTTATCTGACGCGCTCGCGAAAGCTCCTGCCCGCTCTAATGCGTGTGGGTCTGGTTGCACCAGAAGTCGGAAGCAAAAGCCCCACGGTCCTATTGTGGGGCGTCCCGATAAATGATCCCGAGCGAGGGAATTTGATCAAGGAAGAACTGCAGACGATCTGCAGGCACTTCAACGAACGTGAAACCTCATTCTCTGAGCCTGACGTAGTTGTTGATCTCGAAGATGGTGGACTGATTTTTATCGAGGCGAAATATCTGGCTGCAAACGACACTAAGCCTGCCAACTACTTGGGCTGGGTGAATTATGAAAAGGCTGCTTAAGCTGGGATTTCGACGGAGTTAGGCGTTCCGGACGTTATTAACTTGCCCGGAATTGGTGCTTGCTTAATCAGCTTGGTGGCGCCCGGCCTAGGACCTTGGTGAACTTAGCACCCGGCGCCTTGTTTTCCGCACCTGAAAGGGTGCTTTTAGATGGTTTTGCCGATGCCATAAAGGCGGGTCCAATTGCTAACTTCATGCGGCTGACTTGGTCCGATCTTCTAGATGACCTCAATGGGACACCAGCTTGGTTGGTTGGTTGGTTGAGTTCTGCCGAGGCCGTCGAGGTTTAATGAATTAGCCAATTGCTCGCTGAAGATACCTGAATTGACGATTAGACGCTCCTTTCGATGGGCCGATACCTACAAACGGTGGATTGGCGACCAGTTGTTCAAGAAGCGGGAAACGTCGCGATCCCGGTGCCCGAACATTCCCTCACCGATTGCTTTCGTTTCCGCCATACTCAAGCCTCGCGTGAGCCAAGCCCGGCGATCGTCGGTAATCCAAACGTACACCTGATGGCGAGCAGTCTTGCCGTGCAATTTATCGAGACGCTTGAGAAGCTCCTTAGGCCGGACTACTAGGTAGTCGCGACTTTTATTTTCAAAACCGAGCAATACCAAAACCCAAAAGTCGGCTGGTGACCGCGCGATTTTATTGCGGTCGAAAGAGAACCAAGTGCACGCTCGCAAATGCTGGCGCGTTGACGCGGCGAGTTTCATGATTGGTAGAAAGTCCCGTGAAAACTTCACTTGCAAAGTGACACTTCTAGAATGCCGCGCATTGGTAACTAAGAGATCGACGCCGGTATCCTTCGAAGGAAGCCAAACCCTCTTGTCCTTGAAGCTGGTCTCGATGTGCTGACCGACCAAGAATTCGCCAGCGTGGACGGTGAACATGGGACGCATTATTTCTCTCTATACAAAGACTGAAATCGGGTCTCCCACCACAGAAAGCAGGTAAAATCTGCTCGGGTGCTTAAATGCACAATGGCATACCTTTGCCAGACCAAGCCAGAGCCTGCCAGCTCGCGATATATTCGACCATCCAACCCCACAGCACACATGAAAATAAGGCGCCCAGGACGAGATCACCTTGGTGTAGGAGCTGTTGAGCGCTCAACTTCCAAGGCGGGGCGGATTTTCTCCTGTGGCGCAGCCCTACCAGCGAAGTGCCAAGAGGCTTGAGCTGCTGCCGGTTTGATGGACACCCGGTTAAGCTAATCCCACCTTGCGCTCGAACTCAACTGGACTGACGTACCCGATCGTCGAATGACGGCGGACGCCGTTGTACAACGACGTTTGAGAACGCCCACAGGACCGTTCTTCGCGAGGTTCTTTATCGGCATCATCCTTGGTTTGGGCGCCGAGTTTGCGTTCATGGGGCCATCGACAAGGCCGACGATGTCGTTTTTCGCTGCACCCTGGACGGATCGCAAGCAGACCGTTGGCTGGAAGTTCCCGCATGGATGTTCGACCGGACGGCATGCCATGACGCCGGGTTTCTGACAGCTCAGCCGCTTGTTAGGATCGATGTGTCAATCGGCGTTCAAATTTGACCCCGTATCGGCGTCCAATTTTGACCCCTTCGAGCGGCGGGTTTTGGCGGTAGCGCTCGCACCGTCGGAGCTGGTC
>NZ_JADPJC010000021.1:0-10100 GCF_023073215.1 Bradyrhizobium sp. 35 | reverse complement strand
GGGGTCGATCGACAAAGCCACTCGGTCCTTGCCGCAGCGGGCGAGCGCTTCAAAGATCGCCTGCCAATGTCCGCGCTTAGCCCAGCGATTGAACCGATTGTAGATCGTCGTGTAAGGGCCATAGTCGGACGGGCAATCGCGCCAGCGTGCGCCGCACTGGAGCATGTGAATGATACCGCTGATAATGCGTCGATCGTCTTCGCGCGCCGGGCCGGTCTGGTTCGTTGGCAGATGCGGCTCTATCTGAGCCCACTGCTTGTCGTTGAGCCAGAACAGTCCTTTGCGCATCGAAGTCCCCGTGCCGAATCAACTTGGCACCAGGGAATCAGAACTCGCTAATTAGGTACAGACCCTAGATTACGCTGCCGATCCAACCGGGGGCCCTGTTCCGCTGCCGCAAACGGAGCTTTATACCCTGACGGCACGCGCCCTTCGCAGGGCGGACAAAGCAATATGGCGGCAAATTACTTTCGACCTCTTTCCTCTCTTGATCCATCGTAGAATTCGTCCTGTTCGCTAGACCGGCAGGATGTAAGATTATGTCCGGGCGGCGCTGGGCGAACGGGCTCAAGTGTGCTGGTGGAACTTTATAGCCCCTTGATCTTTGCGTTAGGCGCCGAAGAGAATAGGCAAACGATGCTCCGCTGGCTTAGCTCAGATCGTCGAAAGATCAAAAGCGATCGAAAGCAGCTTGAAGGCAGGGCTCGCCGCCTGCTGCAGAGTTACCTGACGGCCAATGAGTGGCAAAAGCGCCAATACTATCAGGCAATCGCCGGCGCGGCTTCTGCATGTCAGCCTGGTATTGATGATCCGAGCTTAAGTAACGAGAAGCTTGCTGAATTAACCGCTCAGGCCGCGACAAAAGTCGTCCAAGTACGTAATCGGAAAGCAAAAGATGCGCACGATCATTCAGCTGTACTGATCACGGATGCATACGCAACGGTTGCAATCGCCTATCGACGAGCGGCTTCAGCCTACACTGCTGACAAGGAAATGGAGCAGCTGGGCACCGCCGCAGTACACCTGGTCACGATAGCGAATTCATTTATGAATGCTGAATAGGACCGACAACGACAGAAATGTGACTGCGGCTTCGGCAAACCAGCCTCGCTTCTCGCTCAGGCGTATACCTTGCGCAAACCCTTTCTCCTAAGCTGCCCGTAAGACGTTATTTGTACCGTCGTCACCAACAAGAAAAGGCGGGCGGCATGTCGATTGCATTTCGAATTTTTGTTCTCCTGTTCTGTGCTTACGCCGGTTGGGAGACCGCGAGCATCCAATTCGGCGATTTGCGAGAGCCTCAGCAGCAAGGGCGTTCTGCAAGGAATGAACAAAACAACCCTTCACCTGGAACGTCCGCAACCAAGCCAAGTTCGGCGTGCTGACCTCGCGCCGGCTATCGGTTATGCGATGCTCGTCGATGGTCGTTTCAAGACCGAATTTCTTGATCAGGACGCCGCGACTAAAGCGGCCCTTGATTTGTTGGCAAAGTATCCGAAGCTGAAGATCGAGATCTACGATGCACCATCGAAGTCACGAACGCCGGCGAAATAGCCGCTGCGCCGCAGCATGCGTGATAACCATGTCTTCTGTTTTAATCTACCTTTAGCTTTTTGCTAACAATCGAGGTCTCAAGGTCGTCGCCAAACGGAGGCGGCCTGTGCCTTTGATGAAGTATTTCGGATTCGTCGGCAGCGCTCTCGTCCTGTTGCTGATCGCTATCGGCTGGTGCTTGCCGCAGCAGGCGATGGGCCCCGGTAACAGCGACGTAGAGCGACCGTCCATCAAGATCAGCTCAGCCGAGAGGGCGCCTGAACGGGTCATAATCGATACCAGCTTGCCGACCATTGTGGCTCCGTCGAACATCAGTCCTTCTACATCAATGACGTCGGTGCAATCTGCTCGGCCTCTGCAGAGCGCATTCTCCGAACTTGACGTCGCCCGGAAGCCGGTCACTCCGAAATCAGGCGGCGAGGTCTTGAAGCCGAAGCATGCGGCAAAAGGCGAATCCGCGAAAAAAGTCTCTCACCGTCGAGCAGCGAAACAGTTGAATATTATTCCCGTACGCGAAACGGGAGCGCAAGTTGCGGCGCCTGATACGAGAATGTCGTTACTGGAAACACTCAAGGAGCGGCTAGGGCAGACGTTTTTCAAGCTGAACTGATGACGGTGTCCAACGATAGGGAAGCGCGACGTTGGCGAACAATGCCCACCAATTCGTGCCGGCGGGCCTCCTGCACACGGCTGTGATGCGCATTGTGTGAAGTAGTTCACAACCGGCAGGGTATCACCGAGCGTAGCGTGCGCGCTTCCACTGGAGGGAAGCGCAATGAAGTGGAACTTGGCAACCTATCGAATGCTCGCGCTGACCGCCGCTGCTCTGGCGTTCTGGCGGCGGCTGGTACTACTATGGCCATCGGTACTCCTCGTGGAGTCCCTGAACCAATGTTGGGATCCGATTGGCAATGCAGCCGGACCATGCTGCTCGTGACCACGTGTGCGCACTGAAGCATTGATCGGATAGCCGCAGACGCGCGCTCGGCAAAGCTAGCGGGTGCTCGTTCACACATCTCGGCCTTCACGAACGTCGGCCTAACAATCGGTTAACGAAGAACCCATAGCGTGTTCCGCCGTTGACCTGCATCCCGTCACGCATGACGAGGTAGGTCTAGGACGGGGCCGATACCATGGCGGATCTAAGGGAAAAATTGGACAAACTCCGCGCCGATGCCGCGGATTTGGTCCTTATGAGCAGACGATCGAGCGACCCGCAGAAGCGCGCACTTTTCGAACGCTTGGCAGATGAGCTCGCCATAGAGGCTCTCGAACTCGAGCAGGTGGTGAAGCTGCAAAGCCGGCGCTCCGGTCACAGCGACATGGATAAAGTCGTGCCCCTCCACGTGCGTCCAGATCGTCGCTGACCCAATCCCTTTCCATTTGTGGGCGTCGATACGAACCCCTCCGACCCGTGCGGCGGCCACCCGATCTATGTAAGGCCCGAGCTCGCCGCTCGAATGGCGCGACCAAGCAGATAGATAGCTCGCCGCCAAAAAGCCAATCCCCGGCTCGCTCCACTAGGGGATCGGCGGCTTGCTGGACGAGGTTTAAATTTGGATTAGGATGCGAATGCTTGGCGCCGGACGAACGCGTCAAGGACCTCCTGGAAGCGGCCCCAATCATCATTGCACTCTGACTTGTGTTCCGGCCACGGGATCTTTGCAGGCATCGCAGATTAAAGCTGAGCAAAATTGCTCACTCAAATCAGGCCACTCCCAAAATCGAACTAGGCCACTAGCGTCGGAAACAGGCCAGTACCATCGTGGCGGATGGGAACGGATCAAGAAACTGGTACCCTTCGGGAACGCGCCGTTTGAGGTCCGTTTGGGGGCTACGCCGCGACCGAGTCCAGGACGTCCGCCCGGACCACGCGATTGCGACCTCGGTGTTTGGCGGCATAGAGCGCCTGATCGGCCATGCGCATGACCTTGCCCAGATCCATTTCGCCATGGGATTGGGCGAGCCCGATGCTGATCGTCACGTTGGTCGAGGCACCTTCGCCGACGACTACTTCGGCGGCGCAGGCCTGCCGCAGATCTTCGGCGTATTGGGCAGCGCGTTCCCTGGATACCCCGGTCATCACAACGGCGAACTCCTCGCCGCCATGCCTTGCCACCAGCATCTGCCTTCGCTCGGCGAAGGAGCACAACACCTGCGCGACCGCGATGAGCACCTTGTCTCCGAAGTCGTGCCCGAACTGGTCGTTGATCGCCTTGAAGCGGTCGATGTCACACATCAGCACCGTGGTCGGCAGGTTAGCATCGCGCGCCTTGGTGAGGGCCGATTCGGCAGCCTGGTCGAAGCCACGTCGGTTGAGCAGTCCGGTCAGCTGGTCGGTGCCGGAGATTCGCTGCAGCTCGGCGCGCGTCAGCGCCAGCTCGCGCATCGTCAGCGCGGACCGGTAGCTCAGGGCGGCCGTCAGCAGCCCCGAAATCATCATGCTGATGAGGATAGACGATTTGGTCACGAAGCCGACGCGCACCAACGCATCCGGATTGGATCCGAACTGTAGGAAGCACAGGGACAACGTCAAGAGGACGGTCAGGCCGACGCTCACGGCAGAGCGGCCCATCGTGTGGCGCAGCGCGTCCCGGTGCGTAATGATGTCGTTGGCCATGGCTCTGCCGCCGTAAAGCGACCAGCATCCGCCCCCTCACCTTCACGGCAGGTTAAGGCACGCTCCGCTGCGCAGACGCCGTTAACGCCGACCTAAAGACGAAGCTCAATTTGCGATGGCCCGCCTTGAAAAGCGCAGCGGCCCGGCCGCAGACATTTCAGCACTGCGAGTCTCACCACACGATGTCACATGAAGCCCGGATTGCGAGGCAGATACTGGGCCCAACTGCCGAAATCGCGCGACGACATCAGAAGCATCGGAAACTTGATCCGCATGCCGCACTCGAGCGCCGCCGAGAGGGCCGCTTCGCTCGAGCCGGGCAAGAATGCCGACACCTGCGAGGCGCCGCTCTCTGCGGCGAGGCGCAGCGCCGTCCTGAAGGCGGTGGCCATCGCGCTGGACTGCAGCACCGCGACAGGTCCGGCGTGGCCGCCGGCATCGACGTAAGCGTAGCCCAACCAATCAGCTCCATCGTAGAGGCTGAAGCCTCGCGTCCGGCTGTCGTTGATGAGATATCGGTGGTGCTTCTCGCGCGAGATCCCAAGCACCCGCTCGTCCGCCTGCGCGAGGCGAGCCAGCGTCGAAGCTTCTTCGTCGAGCGGAGCGCATTCGAATTGCGGCCCATTCAGGCGACCGACTAAATGCTCCCGGGGCGCGCTGACGCTGTAGATCGGAAATCGCGGAAACAGTCCGTGGCGGATGTAGAGCCCCTGCGATACGGCGTTGAAGGCAAATGTGATCAGAACCCTGTTGGAAGCGCCGGACTTCTCGGCGTGATCCAGCGTCCGTTTGATCAGCTCGTTGCCGATGCTCCCACCCTGACGGTCGGGAGAAACGAAGAGCTGCGCCAGAAACCAGATGTCGCCGCAGACCCAGCTCCAGGCGAAGCCCAGGATCCGGCCGTCGGCTTCCGCGACCCAGAGACCGTCGGGATCGTCCGCCAGTGAGAACAACTGAAAGTTCGGCTGGCTTGGGGAGGCCATTTGCCCGAAATTATGGCGGACCGTGAGATCGTTGATGCTGGACACGACAAGCGCGTCGGCGAACTCCAGATCTTCCGCGCGGGCGGGCCGGTAAACCACTGTCATCGAACAACTCCACGACCACGCGGCCCCCGAAAGGGTCTCGACACCTACTGCCGACGGATCAGCCTCAACAGCGCGGACTACTCCTCCAGAGGCTTCAGCGGCCCGTCCGCCCACTTGCGGCTTCAAGTCGCGCAACGGGTCGTCGTCACAACCGGTGCAGACGTACCGCAATTCCCCATGAGCGACTTCGTCGGGCACAGCCTTCATCTGCCTGCCGCACGCAGGGCAGGCCTTCCGGACGGATAGAACACCGGCATCTGATTTCCCCTGCGATGGCCAGTCTACGTCCGCCGGCATCGCGATCTCAAGACCGACACGGAAAGTTGCATCCGCGTGCCGACGCTTCTTGACTCCGCGACCGCAGGCTACTCAAGTCCGGGCAGTGATGTTGCGAGGGTGCGTCATGGAGCAGGAATTCTATTGGAGCCTCGCGCAGCGGGTCCGGGACATCGCCGAGCAGGCCGATCCGTTCACCCGACGTCGCCTCTTGGATCTCGCCAAGCGGTACGATGCCAAGGGCAGCCCGACTGCCCGATCCGGAGTAACCGAGCGGCCACTGCTGGTGCCGCGCACGACGCCACCGATCTCGACCTGCACCGGACCAGGCGAGGCCTGACAGGCGGCAGGCTCATCCTGCCGGCTCCTCCACAGTGGGCACGTCGTCTTCGGTCAGCGTCATCTCCAACCGAAGGCTGTTCAGGCGCTGCTATGCCGAAACCTGGCGCCCCGCTCAGGACGAAATTGAACCGTGGAACGGCCACGAGAGCCGTCAGTGGCTCCTGAAAAATGCGGTCGAGAACCGTAACCTATTTCGTGATCATGCGATGTACCGGGGGGCGGAGGCGCCGCTGCGGGCGAGATGGCAAATGTGAGCCAGCTGTTCCACCCGGTCGGGCGAGCCGCCCCTCCGAATTCCGCGTATCCCTTGAGATTGACGTACCCGTGGAGGCCTTCGCTGAGCGGAAAGACGTAGCCGAACTGCGGCCCGACGCCGAACACCTGCGACAGGAAGCACCCGACCCGGTCGCCAGAGCCGCTGTCGCACCCCAGTTCCTTGTAGGCGTACCCTACCAGACCCACCTGCACCTGCTTGGTCAGGAATTGCGACGCGCCCCAGTCGAGATGCATGTCCACGCCGCTCTGGTACTGCGTCGACGGGTTGACAAAGTTGTACGTAAATCCGAGCACCGCGGATAATTCGGGGCCCGTCGCCGGATTGAAGTAGGTGTACCCGCCGCCGGCATCGATGGCGCCGTGGCCGAGGCCCAGATTCGCCAGTCTCGTGGACTGATAGGCTCCAACAGGTATGTCGCCAGTGACGTAGGTCATGAAGTTGTTGACGCCTGCGTTCCAACGCAGGGAGAATTGAGGAATAACATCGGCGAAGCCCCAAGTGGTATCGCTGAAGCTGTCGGACCGCATGAAGGGGATGCTTCCGACAGGCGTCGAGAGGTTTCCCGACAACGTGCCCGCCAGCTAAGCGCTGGTGACGCCATAGGCACCCACAAGGGCAAACGTTGCCTGGCCGCCAAGCACCGGCGTTGCGAACACGTAGCTCGGGATGACAAAACCCAGATCGCCGGTACCGGTCAGACTCGCGTTCAGGCGGGCCGACAAGTTCGCAGGGACTCTGCCCGTCTGGAGTTCACGCGCCAAGGCCACATACCGAGGTGTGGTAGTAGACGGTCGCCAGCGACCAACCCGGCTGCTGGGGCGCCGCCGACAGGCTTCCAAAAAAGCCAGGCACCCAGAAACTCACGCCGCCTTCGTCGGCCAATGCACTAGAAGCGGCGCTTTTGATGGCGGTTGTTCTGTTCCTTGCGACCAATGCCATTGGGCAAGAGGATAAGAAGACCGATGACGACAAACCGGCCGATCCCGACACGGGAGAGAGCACGGTGGAGGAAAAGACGCTTGGGTTGCTGCCCAATCCGCTGCAGAAGTACGGCGTGAAGTTCGCGGCGACCTACATCGGCGAGGTGCTCGGCATCGCGTCCGGAGGATTGAAGCAGAGCGCGATCTACGAAGGTCGCCTGAACCTCGCCGTCGATTTGCAGAAGCTGATTGGGATCGACAAGCTCACCTTTCACGCCAACATGTTCCTGATCCATGGTGACGGGCTATCGCGCAGTAACCTGCAGAACTTCTTCGTTGTTAGCGGGATCGAGGCTCTGCCGTCGACCCGTCTGTACGAAGCCTATTTTGAAAAGCAGTGGGGTGCGAAGCAGGTCTCGCTGAAATTGGGCCAGCTAGCCGCGGACAGCGAATTCTTCAACACCAAGTACACGGACGTGTTCACCAGCGCCTCCATGGGTTGGCCAGCCATCACGTCGGTAAATCTGCCCAGCGGTGGACCCTCGCCGCCTTTGGCCGCCATGGGAGCTGCTCGTCAACGTAACCGATCAGCTTGCTGTGCTTGGCGGAATCTTCGATGGCGACCAGGCCGGACGCGGTCCGGCCGACCCGCAGGAGCGCAACCGCTACGGCCTTAATTTCCGCGTCAACGAATGCGCCGCTGTTGCTCGGGCAGATTCAGTATGCCTGGAATAACAAGAAGGGCGACCCGAGCCTGACCGGCCAGATCAAGTTCGGAGGCTGGCGGCACTTCGGTTCCTTCGCAGATCAGCGGCTCGCGTCGAACGGGGCCTCGCTCGCCGCTGCCGCCAGCAGCAGCGGCGAGCCCTTGCTATTGTCCGGGGATGTCGGAGGGTGGGCGGTTTTCGAGCAGCAGATCCACCGCGTGCCTCATAGCGATGATCGGGGGATCGGCGTGTTCGCCAGGGCCGCAGGCGCGCCTGCCGATCGCAACCTGATCGATCTTTACGCGGATGTGGGCGTTGAGTTCATCGGCCTGCGCGATGACCGCCCTGACGATAAGTTCGGGATCGCCGCGGGTTATGCCCACGTCTCGAAACGAGCGCAGGCACTCGACGCGGATTATCGGACTTTGGTCGATATGACTTGGCCAGTGCGCAGCTTCGAAGGATTGCTGACAGCGGTTTACCAATTATCAGGTCAAGGACGGCTGGACGTTACAGCCCAATTTCCAATACATGTTGCGGCATTCATGCGGATGGCGATATTGTCGTGGTTGAGGAGCGGATGCGAGCCACTCCCAGGCGGCCAGCCCTATGAAAATGACTATTGCTTCGTCTTCGTCGTTGCGGGCGACAGCATCAAGCAGGTTCGTGAATATATGGACACACGGAAAGGCTGGCAGATGATATTCAAGCCGGATTGAAAATAACTCCGGCGCATTCGCCACGAAGTCTGGCCGCTAGCAGGGCCAGGTACCCTCTGAGCCGACCTGAACGGTAGCGATGGGCCTTAGGCCGCCATTCGATAAAATGAAAGAGGCCGCCAACTGATGGGGTGGATGGCCCCCTGACGGCATCGATGTGCCAGGATGGTGGTCGTTAGAGATCACCAGCAAAGGGAGCCATCCACGGGCGATATTACAACAATTGGTCTTGATCTGGCAAAGAGTGTCTTCCAGGTTCATGCGGTCGACGAGATGGGCAGCGTCGTGATGCGCAAGCGGCTGCGACGCAGCCAGGTCCTCGCGTTCTTTGCCGAGATTCCGCCGTGCCTCATCGGCCTCGAAGCCTGCGCGACGGCGCACCATTGGGCTCGTGAGTTGATTGCGCTTGGCCATGAAGCGCGCCTGATGCCGCCCAACTATGTGAAAGCCTATGTAAAGCGTAACAAGCACGACGTGGCCGATGCCGAGGCGATCTGCGAGGCGGTTAGGCGTCCGTCGATGCGCTTCGTCCCGATAAAGACGGCGGAGCAACAATCGGCGCTCATGATGCATCGGGCTCGAGATTTGCTGGTCCGCCAGCGCACCATGCTGGTGAATGCTCTGCGTGGGCACCTGGCCGAGTTCGGTCTTATCGAGGCGCAGGGTCTGCACAAGGTGGCGAAACTGATTGCGATTGTCACGAACGAGAATGATGGGCGTGTACCGGATATTGCCCGTCAGGTGTTGCAGGTAATGGTCAACCACATCGAAGATATTCAGGTACGGATCGTTGGTCTCGAGAAGCAGGTTCTCGCGTGGCATAAGAGCAACCCAGTCAGCCAACGACTGGCTACCATTCCAGGCATCGGGCCGATCATCGCCACGGCCATCGCAGCAACGGTTGCAGATCCCAACACATTCCGTAGCGGCAGAGAGTTTGCCGCCTGGCTCGGGCTAGTGCCGAGACAAAACTCCACCGGGGGCAAGGCGCGCCTCGGTGGAATTAGCAAGCGAGGGGACAGTTATCTCCGTCGCCTGCTGGTCAACAGTGCGCACACGGTGCTGCTTTGCTCGAAGCAAGCCAAGACCAATCCCTGGCTAACCTCCCTGCTCAGCAGAAAGCCACGGCTTGTCGCCGCTGTCGCCTCGGCGAATAAGACGGCGCGCGTGGCTTGGGCCCTCATGAGCAGACAGGACACCTAGCGACACGCAACAGCGACAGCATGACCTGCTGAGCTGCGGCGTGCCGTAAGCTTGCGAGAGTGAAAACACGTGATGGCAAGTCGGTCACCCGAGGGATCGAGAGTAACCTGACCGCCTCAGCGGGATTCCGATCCCGACCAACTGATAAGGCCTCGACTCGCGGAACCCATCAAGGCCATCGGTCATGTAAGACCGCACTGAAAGGCCGGACACATGACTGCAAGCGACCACTGTTCATCACGCGAAAAAACTCTTGCAAATCGGGGGCCCCCGCCCTTGCCGCGGTGGAATCTCGAGCGTCAACTGCAGCGAAGGAGGATGTTATGCAGGTCGTTCGGATAGGTCTAGATCTGGCGAAGTATGTCTTCGAAGTTCACGGCGTCGACAACCACGG
>NZ_JADPJC010000077.1:0-10178 GCF_023073215.1 Bradyrhizobium sp. 35 | reverse complement strand
AAGGTTGCGAACCCCTCATCTCAAGACAGGACGCCTCGTTGCGCTATCCTCTCAGCCGCGCTGCCGGCCGTCGTGCCTACCGCGCGAGCGGTTTAGTCCAATGGCGCGTCAGCGAACTCGCTGAGCGCTTCGTTGAGGTCCGCTCTGTACGGCAAGGCGGACCAGATTTGCTCCGGTTGAGTTCTTCGCATTTTGACCCGAAGTCGTCCTTGGACGGAGCATGCGCTGACCTCCATGGAGAGCGCACCTACGATCGATAAAATCCACTCTCTAAGAGAGACGTGCCTTTGCGACCAAAAAACAATCCTACACATCGTCGCGGGCGTTTTGATGGCCCGGCAAATGACGCCCGAGTACCGAACGAACGTAGGTTACAGTCGCCGCGCAGTGAGATCGCCCGCGGCTATGTCGAAGATGTTGGCAAACTGTGAGGTAGTTTATATCCCTGCATTCTTGGCCCACCCTAATGTGGCAGAGGCTTCTTACTTTAAAGGAGGCATCCAATGCTCGCCGCAATCAAATGGAACTCCCGATATAGCGCTCGCGAATGGGTGATGATGGCTGGGGTGCTCGTCGTCCAACTCCGCACACTGAATGCAAACCGACAGAAGGGTGAAAGCAAGCCAAAGCGGCCACTCTGGAAACACTTCGACGACACTCATCATTGGGACTCAACCGCGGAGGAATGGGTCCCCGACAAGATCAGTGATAGTGCAACGCATTATGCGTCCCGCAGGCCGAGTTCCGAGACTCCCTCTCACTAGTGGGCCTATCGAGCGGTGCGGTCGCGCACAAGTAGCTGGATCGGGATGTGCGTGCCTCTGGCCGCTTGATAGCGATCCAGCAATTGCTTGGGCCGTTTGCCGGCCGCTTTGGTAAACAATCTGGATAACAAGGCCATCGCGCGCGTCGAGCAAGACACTTTCATCTGTCACATGCGTCAACTTGCCTGTCTTTCCCGACCGCATTCGCCGCATTCTCGAAGGAATGCCGCCTCCGTCGTCGATGATCAAAGTTGGCGCGCGCCAAGCCGTGCAAAGTGGCATATACTCGTAGTATTACAGCCTAACGAAAGAATGCCCCCCGGAACAAATGCAACGCGACGTCCTACGTCAGGAGGACGTCGCGATGCAATTGTGCATCACAACCAGAGGGGAAGTTGCTATGAAGCGACGTTCATTGCTCTTGGCATTGTGTTCTTCCGCCTTCATCTCTGCACCGGCACTGGCCGATGAGGTCAAGCAGGAGGCCGAAAAATTAGCCGTCGCCTACACCGACTGCGTCGCCAAGAAAGACGCGGCCTGTGTCGCTGCGCTCTATACAAAGGACGGGGTCCAGATCAACCCGGGCGGTGTGTTTTCCGATCTCAAGACCGTATACGAAAACAACTTCAAGAACGGCACCGATCATATAGAGATCAGAGTCGGCAACATGTCGGTCATCAACAACGATCTGGTCGTTGCCAACGGCGAGACCGACATCTTCGGTAAGGACCCTAAGAGCGGCGACGCCACCAAGGTTACAGTGTTCTGGGGCGCCATCGACATACGTGAAGGCGGCGCTTTAAAAATCCGCCAGTTGACCGTCGGCATGAAGCCGCCTCCAGCTAAGGAAGCCAGCGCCGAGAAGAAGTAGGACGTCATCATGTCGTAAGTCACCACGCGCCCATCCTCTTTGAGGGTGGGCGTTTGATCTTGCTGCACGCGTCCGAAAGCGAAATACGGTTGCCTCGAAATGCACACCGCTCGCGCGATGTCTGCAAGTGGCCCATCCACGTCTCATTGAGGTCCGTTCCATGGGGCTTAGCGGACTGAATATGCTCGCGTTGAGGTTTTCGCTTTTGAACCCGCACCGCACATCGCGCGGCTGGCAGGCGTACTCGAGATTCTGTGGCAGAAGTCATGGCCGGCCAGTCCCAATGTGTTAGTTTGGGGCGAGTGATAGGTTGTCTCTACCTTTGCCGAGGCATCAGACATGAAGCGGCGCGAGTTCATAACGGCACTCGGCGGCGCTGCGGTGTGGCCGCTGGCGGCTCAAGCGCGCAATCTAAAAAGATTTACCGCATTGGATATCTGACGGCTAATTTGAGCAGCTATCCTTGGGTAAACGGCTTCGTTCGCGAATTAAGTGATCGCGGCTATTCGGAGGGCAACAATCTCACCATCGAATGGCGGGAGGCAAAAGGACATTCGGAACTTCTGCCTGGGATGGCTGCCGATCTGGTCCGGCAGAATGTCGACGTGATCGTGGAACGTTTGAAGTTCGTTCACCGCCGGAATTTGAGGTCGCGTTTGCTTCAATCCTGCGCAAAAGGCAGGATCCGATGATTGATGCGATGACTACCGTCACCGATCCGATGTTCGTCTTTGATCGGAAGAGGATTGTCGACTTCGGAATAGAAAACAAAATTCCGAACGCCCATGAATATCGAGAATGGGTGCAGAGCGGCGGACTGCTTGCCTTTGGTCCTACAATTGATGGAATATGGCGTCGGGGCGCATATTTCGTCGAGAAGATCCTCAACGGGGCAAAGCCAAGTGATTTGCCCGTCGAAGGGCCGAGCGAATTCCATCTTGCGATCAACCTCAAAGCTGCCAAAGATATGGGCCTATCTGTTCCTCAGCATTTGGTCGCGAGGGCTGACGAGTTGATTGTCCGCTAATGACCACCGATTGCAGACCTCCGGGTTGAGGACCGGGAGCATTCCGATGTTCTCGAAGGTCAAGGCGCTCGGCATCGATCTCCCTGCGACGCTGCTCGGCCGAGGTGATTGAATAACGATCTTCTGCGCTGCACGAGTCTGCTGTTGGGCCCATCTCGGACATTCTGACCGGCGCTGATGATGGTCCCCGGAGCTCAAGCGGAAGTAAGCAGCCTGGGACACCAAAGGCCGCTCGTGACCCACTCTAGACGTCATATGCTTCAGGACCGCCTTGCCGTTGAGAGCGTAGCAGCGTCGCGGCGCATAGCGGGGCAGGTGGTCGCCTGCGCTCAGCAGCCCGCGAGATCAAAATGCGAGGGGTACGCGGATATGTCAGTTGGCCGAGGTTTGCATCCAGCCTAGGCCAATGCTACGGGTTTACCAGCGTCCCCTCGTCGGAAACGCGCCACGCTGCCAAGCCGAAACATAGCGTTAGCATCAAGTTGGCCAGCAAGAGCAGGACCGAGGCAAAGTGGCTCACACGCGCCTCGGGAACAGAACGTCCCTCCAGTCCGGAGACAGGTGGATGATTCGAAAAATGCAGCTGTGCTGACCTGGTTGTAGTTTGTAAAAATGCTGGATCAACAGCTTCGAACGGGGAGCGCATCCATCGAGCGGTTCGTGGGGAGCCGGGGACTTCGCGCCGCGCTGATCGTAGCTAAGAGGCACGGCAGGAGTTATGATCTGTTCCTTCTCGCTCGGGTCATTCGCTTCGAAGGAGTCTGGCGTGATAAAAATCTTACAAGGAATGCTCCTCGCGACCACGGTTCTGGCTGCTGCTAGTGGGGCGCACGCAGCGGGTGGCTGTGGCGAGGGCTGTCATAGGACAACCGGTGGCGCATGTGTCGTCGACGGCTGGGGCACGGGAGCCAAGGTTCGGAACGAATGCCCGGCGACCGCTCGCCCCCGTCCACCCTGCGGCGGCGGGGATTTCATCTGGGACCGCACCAAACAGGCATGCTTCCAAAATAACCGCACCTGGTTCTGATCTCGCGCCCCATTCAGGCGGGCTCTACACAGCGCAATCTGATCTCAGTGCGATGGCCTCAGAGCGGGTGACAACGAGTTCAGACGGGAACAGCTTGGCCCTTATCTCGGCCAGTGCGTTGCTTCATGGCCCGCTGTCGGCGCCGGCGCTGACGGGCTCGGTTCACGTGCTTCGGATCAGGTGCGGACCTCCAGGCACGGGAGCCGGATAGGGCTGGACTGCTATGATGGTTGTGCGGCCCTGCCGCTGGCTTACAGCTCAACTGCGGACTAGCCGTCTTGGCAGGGAATACCGAAGTTGTCACAAGCGAGAGCGAATGACTCTTTTGCTTTTGTATCCTCGAAGCAAAAGCGAGTGCCGACCTCTGCCTGATCGATCCACCAATCGACGTTACTGCCTTTTGCGATGCGGGAGGCTTCGTCGCGTAACAGGTCCAGTTGTCTTCCCGCAGCACGAACAATCAGGCAATTTTTCTCTTTGGGCATAATACCTTCTCCAATGGCACAGGACGCGAAGTCATTGGTACTAAGAGCCGTGATCACGAAGGCCGCAGCAGGGGGACTGCTGCTGCGGCCCGCGCGGTCAAAAATTCCGGGTCAAAAACGACTAGGTGAAATATGCAGCCAGCCCCGGTGCGATGATCGTACCGCAGCATCTCTGGCTCGCAATATGATCAGTTTCACAATCGGCAGAAGGCTTAACGTGCATCAGTGCCCCGGCTCTCAGGTCCATGGGGATCGGGAACATTCGGCAATCTGGGTGCGTTCGCCTCCAGCTCCGGGCGATGTCTCGGAGCGGACGCGTAGAACTTCCGGCCTCAGGAATCATCTGCCTGGGGCCGCTTTTTCCAGGACCGTCTTGGCGCCCAGTTTGATTTAGCGGTCGCCTATGTCAATTTGGCAGATGAAAGGGTGGCGGTCGGAAGCTATCCGGGATATGTTGGCAGCGGAAGCTGGCGCACTGAGAGACGACCCCGGCTTGGGGGCTTGAGGGTTGATGCCGGGGCCGCTCCGCCAGCTCGAAGAAGAGAGCTAACAAAACCTGCAATTTTTCCTCTGCGCGTTCGTTCCTCCAACGAGCGCTCGATCTCGCAAACTGCGGCGGCTTGCCGGTGCTAAAATCCGGTCTGACCTGAGCCCCTCGGTTGCCGCATCCGGCGCATACACAACGCGCCTCGATATCAGACAGGCGAACATCGTCCGACCAGCGAGCGGCGCTGAGTGCAACGTTGTGGCCGGAGTGGCAGCAGACCAGGACACCGCGTAGGCCCATCTCGCGCATCTCGCCGAAGGTGATCTTGAGCGCTCGGCCGTTGGCGTGTGGCGTCTAGCAGGAGGGGACATGCCACCATCAAAGCGGAAGTACCTCGCAACCTATTGAATGCTCCGACGTAGCCGCCCTAACCGGGCCGCTTTTTCGTTGTGTCGGCTCGGTTTGACCCGACGGGGGGCACTTCCCCATCTAGCCATTCCTGCTCCTCGGCTAAAGCTCGCCACGCCTCTTCCATGCGCCGGTACCGCTTGTAAGCCGGACTATTCTTAGATGGTTCCCCTTCAGCGAGCGTTGCGCAGTTGTCTGCGTTCTCTTTGTAAATCTCTGATGGCTTCATCATCGGCCTCCTGCGTAATGCTTAGGAGAGGAGTCTGAAAGAAATGTGGTTTCGCCCGTCCCAGTTCGAGACGTGAAAGTAACCGGCTAGAAAGCTTCAGCCGTTGTAAAGGCATCGCATTGGGGGATCACAAGGTTCTACCCCGACTGTCAGGACGGCCGGGCTGTGAAGGACGAACACGGGGAGGAAGACCCGAGCGCCGCAGAAGTAAAGCATGAGTCGTTTCTGGTGGTCGCAACGAACTGCTCCGCGAAGGAGCGCTAGCGCTTCGATTTACTCTTGCTCTTCTTCGCGGTCTTCTTAGACGCAGAATTCTTGGTCGCCTTCTGTGGTGCGGCTTTCTTTGCAGCCTCCTTGGGTGGCGTTTTAGCCGGCTTCTTGGCAGACTTCTTCGCCGCGGATACGGTCTTCTTTGTACGAGCAGCTGCGACCCGTCTGTTAGCTCTCATAGGGGCAGGAACGCGCTTCTTCTTCCGAGTGATGATCGGCGGCGGAACAGCGGCAGCATCGGTCGCTTCAGGAATGTAGACTTGCTCGTTGGTCACTCCGGCAACCGCTTCTGGATCGGGCTTCATAGCATCCGCGGCTGCAGTCGAGGCGGTCTCCACGATCTCTTTTACAGTGTCTGAAATTCGTTCGACTATTGATTTTTTAGCCATGGGAGGCTCCCTGAGTCGGGGCAGGATATCTCATTTTTGCGTCGGGAGGGATTGGTGCCGTTCTGGCATCTCCGAGGATTCATTCGAAAGAGGGAAGCGGGATTTAGCGCCCGTTCTATCAAATGATACACCAGCTAGTTATTGCCGGAAGCAAGATGGCAACGGCGCGCTGCTTCGGTGGCACGTCGGGCGGCCCCGGCGCGTCCGGCGCCAGCCCCGGGACGACCGGGGTCGTTCCCCGTGCGCAGCGCGGACCAAAAATTGTGGCTGGTCGACGATCGAATGCCGGATGCGCGGCAAATTCGTACGGCCATCACCTCAGCGGCATCTCCGCTTCGCACGGCCGAAACTAGGCTCAAGGCCGCAACGAAGACGGACCCGGCATAGATAAAGAGGCAGATCAAGAACGCCGCCACAATGCTCACGAGCCATCTTATGGACCGGCAAATCAGGGTGGAAAGGGCATTATTCCAAGATGCGATCGGCAAGGACCTTTGACGCCTCTTGCGCGGCTGTCACCATGGATCGATCTGTTCGTCAAGGTCGCGCTTGGAGCGGCTCAGGGGGAAGCCCATCATCCATCGGGGAATGGCTCAAGCAAGGTCCGATCGATTTGGTTGTCGTTGTCAGGGCTGAGAGCTCCTGCGTTCCAGCTTGGTGGCGTGAGGCGGCGGAATGGGACAGAGAGGGCGCTCGGTTTGCGACTTCGAAGGCGGCGCGAAGTAGGGCGTGTGAAGCGAAATGGGGGCACACCGCGGGCGTGACGCTCTGCTTCGTCGACCAGACCTCGAAGATCTTCCAATTCTGAGAGCTGAGAAGTGAGTTCGCTAAGTTGTTCGACGTAAAGGATTGCGCGAGAGCCTCGCATAAATGTCCTCCCCAGCACAAAAAAGGCACTATCAGGACGGCGTCAGAGCAAAAGATCGCGAGTAGTAAAAGTAAAAGACTACCACAGGTAAAATAGCTGACTGATTCGTCAGGCTCACTGCGTCAGGGTGTCGCGCTTGAGCCGCGGTCCGGTCGTTGGGCCGTCCGCCGGCCGGCACGAGCTGCTCGGTCCGAACGACCGGGATTTCGTTGCCCGTCGTCGTACTGATCGCTTGCGATCTGCTCGATGGTCTACCGATGCCTTTTGACCGTGCCGGCAATATCATTCGGATCGGCGCGGTCGGCGGCGGCACGTTCGCGCAAGGCTGTCCATTCGACCCTGCAACCAATACGGTCCTCGGCGCCGAACATCGTGAATAGAGCTTCAGGCGCCCCTCAGCGAAATCGCCGGATGGGTCAGGGGTAGGGGTATTTCGAACTCCGGACTCGGGGCCGCGAGATGCCAAGTATCGACTCCGCCCGTCGATCCTATTTTGCTCTTTCAGGGGATAGCCGGCCAAGGTTGTGGCGCCATCTCTCAGGAGAATGCGATACAATCGAAGCGGGAATCAGCTCAACCAGGTCCGACGGAATATTGCGATGACCAGAACTTTTCCTGCCGTCGGCCTATTTGCCGGACCGACGTTGGCGCAAGAAGGGCGACTGCCTTTCTGTGCCGAGCAACAGTCGTAGAAGCTCCTGCAGCTCCACTGATTGCTGCACGAGGCATCGGTGAGCGGCGAAGATCCGCTCACCGTGCTTCCGGGGTGCTTCCGGCGCGAATTTTGCGGAGAGCACGATGGAGGTAAGTGTTTGAATTAGCTGGTGCTGCCAGACAGGATTGAACTATGATCACAATCCTGCTTTTCATTGATTTTATTGATGTTTTCGGTCCGGCGATCTGTTTTTGTGTGGCACTCTTGCGTGGCGCCGTAGCACTGAAATTAGCTTAGAGCAGCCGCGATTGCATCACCTTTATTCACGTCGAATGTGACATGAGCAGTCTCGGCGCGAAGGTCGATCTCAGGACACCTGATGGCCCTCCCGCTGCATCGAACCCGCGCGGCTGCCTAGGGAAGTTAGTGGCTTCCATCGACTATCAGATCGGCAGGCCAAACTGCGGCTCTGCCAAGCCCTCCCCTTGCAGCGAGGAGAGTGAGACGTCCAACAGCCGGACCAGCCTGGGAAGCGGCATCGCGTTTTGAAGCAGTGCGATGGACAGCGCTCGAGGTCGTCTCTGCTCGAGACCACCACGGAGACAGACCGCTGCGGGTGATGATCCCGAAGTCCTTGAACTTTATCTTCAGCGTGTCCGTCCGGCCCGGTGCGCCCTTGTCCTCGCAGTGGGGCTTAGACTGATCCCGGATACGCAATCAGCGGGCCCGTACTCGCCGAACAGGCCGAAAGGCTTGCCACGGAAGCCTCCGCAGGATCATATTCGAAGTTCTCCTGAGTTAGCCAGCGCGTCGAATCCCTTCAGCTAAATTCTCTGCACGGCTCCTGCGTCTCGAACCCGATGCCGCGCTCCATTCCCGCCTGTCCGGGTTGCAAGAAGCCGAAAGTTGCAATTGCAACGCGCCCTCGACGTGGCGCTGCTTCAAATGCGAATCCGCCGGCTGATTCCGCTCTGTGCCTCCGGCATCGCACCCTCTCCCCCGGCGTTCCTGGAGAGTGCTGCTTTCAGCATATTCTCAATTCTCATTTTCGATTTCTTCGAGGGGCACTGCTGGCACTCTTGATTCCCGGCCGAGTTCGTGGAGCGGGTGAGAGTGATCTCATCACAAACGGCCTTTGAGGTGGCTGCTGGCGCCGGTGCCTCAGGCCTCGCCCGGTCCGGAGAAGATCGATGGCGGTGGCGTTGTGCGCGGCCCCGGGAGCGGCCGCTCGCTTGCTCCGGACCGGGACGCCGGCTTGCCCTTCGCATCGTATCGCTTGGCGAGATCCAGCAACCGACGGCGGGTGAACGGATCGGCCTTCGGGGCGATGGCGCGGACCCGCTGCGCGAGACCCTGGTAGAATTCCTGCTCCATGACGCACCTCGCATCATCACTGCTCTCAGTTGAGTAGGCTACGGTTGCGAAGTCAAGAAGAGCCGACGCACCCGCGCAACTTTCTGCGACCGACTTGAGATCGCAGTGGCGAAGGACGTTGATGGGCAGCGCGGGGAATCAGATGGCAGTGTCCTATCCATTCCGGAAGGCTTGCCCGGCCGGCCGATAACGGCTGCTTCCGATGAAACCGTGAAGGGGAGGCTGCGGTTCAGCGGATTAGACTCGCACTGAAAATGCAAGCGCCATTTCAGAACTGGCCTGGCTTCAAACAGATACGTCTCGCGTAAGTCGTTGCGCATGCAACCCCGAAATTATTGGACGAATGATGGCGAATATTTATGTCTCGCGATTCCGCAGAGGATTTGAGCATTCCGGCATCTGGAAAACGATCAACTTCGGGAGGAGAAGGACGGCACCCATCCGAAGGCCGGCAAATGAATAGCCTCGATCCGATTTCAGTCATGTTTGTTCGTCAAGAATTCTTCGTACTTTCTCCGCCAGACCGCGAAAGGTAAATGGCTTGCTCAACAAGTTGACCCCCGCATCAAGTCGACCGTTGTGGACTATCGCATTCCGTGTGTAGCCCGTCGTGAACAGCACCTTGATCATTGGATGCAACCTTCTAGCCCGATCTGCGATGTTACGTCCGTGAAGGCCATCCGGGAGCACGACGTCGGTGAAGAGAAGATCGATGGTGCGAGATGATTCAAGGAAAGCAATCGCTGATGCCGCGTCGGCTGCTTCGAAAACTTGATATCCGAGATCGCGGAGCACACCGGATGAATACGCGCGCAAATCGTCATGATCTTCCACAACGAGGATGGCCTCATTCCCCCGTAACATTGTTGCTGTCGGAATACTGCGATCTTCCTGCTTGTCGGGTTCAGTCTTGGACCGAGGAAGATAGAGTTTGACCGTCGTGCCATGCCCCGGTTCGCTATAAATCCTAATGTGGCCACCCGTCTGTCGCACGAACCCGTAAACTTGACTTAGCCCCAGCCCAGTTCCTTTGCCGACCTCCTTAGTCGTGAAGAACGGCTCGAACACGCGATCCAGGGTTGCCTTATCCATTCCGGTTCCAGTGTCGGTGACAGCAACCAAAACGTATTGGCCGGGAGGCACGGGTTCTGGGAGCGCGGCAACATACTCATCATCCAGCCAGGTGTTGCCGGTCTCGATTGTAAGTCGTCCGCCGCCGGGCATTGCATCCCGCGCGTTAACCGCCAGATTGAGGATGCCATGTTCTAGTTCCGATGCGTCAGCAAAGGCGCTCCACAAACCGGCATTGCCAACTATCTCGATC
>NZ_JADPJC010000126.1:0-11234 GCF_023073215.1 Bradyrhizobium sp. 35 | reverse complement strand
ATCGACGGCCATCCCCATAGCCGCATCGAAGACCTCATGCCGTGGCGATTCCGCAAAACGTCAAGCCAGCCTCAATAGGGTTGCGGCTAAGCGCTTACGACTGGCGTGGCGATCCTTCCGATCGTGCGAGCGTCGCTTTGCGACGCGTTGGCATAGCCGAACAGATCGAAAAACGTCGCGCCGGCCACAAGATTGTCGTTCTGCGCCAGCGACCACAATTCGCCGCCCGCGTCCCCTGCCGGCAGGCCGGTGAGCAGCGCGGCGTCTGTGCACACCAGACAGTCGTCGATACCGTCAGAGGTTAAACCCGGGGAGCCGTTGAACGAAGTGCTGGAAAACACCGGCTGCGCTGCCCCCGAAGCTTGAACCGCGCTGTATCCAGCGACGATGTCCCGCCAAGAAGAAACCCCCGTCGCAATCGTAATGCCGCCGTTCGCGCCCCAATAGTGCGCGTCAGCGTCCACCATGCAAGCAGATCATAGCCGAGCGCCACTACGGGATTGTAGGCGTTCACTCCCCCAAGGAGTGTGTACAGGTCAGTGAAGTTCGCCTGCGTCGCGGCGCGCAACTGATCGCTTGAGAGCCCGGCATTTAGATAGCGCGCGACCGGCAGCAGCAAGCCGCTGGCCACGATCGCATAGGCCGGCACGAAGACAGGAACTCCGGTGAGCCCCTGCGCCTTTCACCGCAGCATAGAGGTCCGCAAAATTGGCCCGCGTAAAGTCCAGCACCTGGCTGTCAGAAAGCCCGCTGTTCAGAAGCCGCGGCACCAGGTTGGTACCGTACTCGGAATTCAAAGCGGCATAGAGCTCCACGAAGTCGGCCTGCACTGCCGCCCGGATCTGCTCGCGGGAGAGCCCGATGTTTAAATTGCCGATCTCAGGATGTCGTTGAGCGACGCAAACCGAAACTCCTTCAGCGCGCTGCCTTCAGTCGCGTTAATGACTTCGACGCCGACGGCGCGTGCGGCCTCGTCCCAGCCTGCAAAGCCCGGAACGAATTCGCGCTAATAGATCTCGGAATCGCGGCCGAGCCCTTGTACTCGTCGTGGCGGTGCTCCCGGTCCTACCCGCGTCGCGCCGAGCGCGATCGCCAGGCCATCCCAGTTCGCCACCAGCTGGCGCCGCGGCTCGTACCAGCCGGAAGCCGTGAAGAACAGCACGCTCGCCCAGGGCGCCAGCACGGCCGACAAGTTGATGGCGATCGACCGCCGGCCGCGCACACGCTGGCAGATCTCCGCCATGAGGCTCGGGCCCGAGGCCAGGCAGAAAATCGTCTCGCCCTTGAACAACCAGGCGTAGTTGTCTTTTCCGGGATGCTTCAACCCAGGAATCCGTTCCAAGCGGCCGACCGCCACGATGTGCGAGCACGCTTGCCCAGTCACGTGTTCCAGCAACAGCGCATGCATCACCTCCCCGGTGTAGGGCGGGCTGGCCGGCGGGGGCGTCTTTTCACTTCCGCACGTTCCGATCCCTGTACTGCCGGAGAAGCGCGGAGCGTCGCGCCAGAGGCGCCGTACCTAACTATTGACGAGCTCCTGGCACAGATCGGGAGCCCCGTCACACGCCTGACCACACGAGCGAGCTAGACGATGCCGTTTATCAAGGAAGTAAAGTGGGAGCACGTTCCTAGCAGCACCAGCGGCGAGGATAGTAAATGGTGAAGCCGCTGCGGCCAAGGCCGTGCTTGGATCGGATCAGTTGGCTATTTGGCGGCGCGCAAGGCGCCGAAGGAATTGTTGCTTTGGTCTTTGACATGCCGCTGGAACATTGCCCAAGCGCGGTCCAAACATCTCCATCTTCTGTTTGATTGAACGCGCGACCGCGACCACCGCGTCGGTCCCCTGCCCGATCGCGTTGTTCAGATTGAGCATGCCGAAGTCAGGCCTTATTTCGCAGCGGCCACAATTCAAGCGGGCCGCCGCGACTCTTCCGCAATGAGACGTGGCCGACTCATCTGGCGGCGTTCCGCTCGCATAGACAAAGTGGCGGCGATCTCGCTCCTGCCGGAACTGGCAGGGGGCGCCGCTCAGTTTTTCGAGTATTCTTTGCCGCTTCGGCGAGAAGCTCTTCCCAGCTGAAGCACTCGGCACGCACTCCATGCGGTTACGACCTGTCGAGATCGGGTTCTTCAAAGAGAAACGGCCAAAGGACACGGTCATGAAAACGCCCTTTAACGTGCGCGGAGGCGAAGATGTGCGCGGCATCTCGTTGAGAGATCTAGATGTAAGCGAACCTAGACGATTTCAAGATGATAGCTTATGGCCCTGCTTCGAGCGGCTGCGAAGGGAAGATCCCGTTCACCACTGCCAAGACAGCCCATACGGACCATATTGGTCGATAACGAGATACCGCGATATCGTGGCCGTCGATACAAATCATAAAATATTCTCGTCAGAGCAAGGTGTCACGATCCTCGACGTGCCCGAGGAACATTGGACACCGAGTTTTATCAAGGCAGGTCCTCCCAAACATGCCGCGCAGCGCAACACCGTAAGTCCGATACTCGCACCGGACAATTTGGAAAAACTCGAGGGATTAATCCGCAGTCGCGCTAGAACAATCCTGGATGGCCTGCCGCGCAATGAAGCCTTCAACTGGGTCGATATGGTCTCGATCGAGTTGACGACGCAGATGCTGGCCACACTTTTCGACTTTCCGTTCGCGGATCGCCGGCTCCTAACGTACTGGTCGGACGTAGCCGTTGCAGCGCCGACGGTTGGGCAGGCGATCGACAGCTGGGGCAAGCGAAGCGCAATCCTGGCCGAGTGCTTGACATATTTTACTCGGCTTTGGCGGGAGCGGATAAATGCCGAGCCACGATTTGATCTCATTTCGATGATGGCGCACTCGTCCGGGACTCGGCATATGGAGCCACGTGAGTTTCTTGGCAATCTCATTCTACTGATCGTGGGGGGCAACGACACCACGCGCAATTCGATCACCGGTGGCCTGCTGTTCATGAACCAGCACCCCTCCGAGCTACGAAAGCTACGAGATAATCCCGCCTTGGTGTCGAGCGCTGTGTCCGAGATTATTCGGTACCAAACGCCCATCGCACATATGCGCCGCAACGCCACCGCGGACATTATCATGGGAGGCAAACAAATCAGGCGAGGCGACAAGGTTGTAATGTGGTACATCTCTGGCAACCGAGACGATGAGGTCATCGAGGACGCCAACAAATTTACGATCGATCGCAAGAACGTGCACCAACATCTCTCGTTCGGATACGGCATCCATCGTTGCCTTGGTCGACATCTCGCGCGGCTGCAGCTTAAAATCCTCTGGGAGGAGATACTGAATAAGCGCATGGAGGTGGAGGTCGTTGGCGATCCGGAGCGCGTTGAATCGAACTTCGTGCACGGTTATTCCGCACTCCCGGTCCGAATCATAGTCTAGGCTGTGACGCCCTGAAATGACGCGTGAGCTACACGGCAGGACCGTCGTCGGGCTCTCTGATGACCAGTTCCGCCATTGCACGCGGACTGGCGCGCGCCGCTGAAGATCGCCATCCCGGCTGGAGCCCGCACCTCTTGACCAACTTGGTCCGCCACTACGCTTCGCGTGACGCATCTCTCAAAGGCATCAAGTCAATGTCTGGGAACTCTGTCACAATCAGGTTCAGACCGGAGCACGGGCGTATAAGGTGATAGGTAACCGGCAAAGAGACCCGCAAGCCGGAACCTTTGGTCGCAGCGGTCATCCGGTGCCGGCTTATCGCTTCGAAGACAGCCGGTCCGGCGAATGCACTGTTCGTGATTCAGTGGCCTTCTGCCCGCGCAGAAGCCGGCCCCCGACCGGCGTGCGGCCTGATCCTGAACCCCTGCGGCCATCATCGTCGGCACCAACCCCAGGTGCAGCGCCCATCATCATAGCGGTGTCAGGCCACAATGAATGCGCGATCATCGCGATCCGTCATCGGCGCTGCCGGTCGATCCAGAGCCCGCGCGGGGCGACGAGCGGACCAACTTCACCGCATGGTCCGGCCTCGAGGGTGCGTGGCCACAGGTTCACATACACGCGTCAGCGACGGTCTGGGCCGGGCGAGGAGCATCAGTTCTTCTTCGGCACGAGGTTGAGACTGACAGCGCTGCAACTGCAGCGGAGGACTTCCTTGTTACCCTTGATAGGCGAAACGCAGAGGAATTCGCCGCAATCGGTGTTGGGGCACTGCATCAGTTGAAGCAATTGTTGAAACGAACTCACGACCGCAGCGAATTCCTTCGATTGCAGGTCCGCCCAGGCGTTGTAGTGAACCACCTTGTTGATCATCCACTCTTCGGACTTTGTCGCCGCCACCCGCTTTTTGGATTCTATCTGGAGCGCTTCGACATCCTGAATATTTTTCCCCCACGAGGAGGCGGAGTCGCGCGCCTCTTTGAGACGGGCCTTCCATGCGGCTAACACCCCGGGCCAGAGATCGCCCAGGTCGTATTGTCCGTTTCCATGATATTCGATGCGAGCGCGCAGATTATCCGCAAGGATCGTCGAGGTGAACTCCAGATAGCGTCGCAAAGTCCCTGCCGCCAAAAATACATTGTCATTGGCAAGGTGTTTCTGGATCTGCGTCCAGACGTGACCCTCGTTCCAGACCTGTGGGCCACTGTCGACCGTCCAGCCGCCAAAGCTAAGAGTGCTCTGAACCAGCTTTTCGCTCTGCATGAACTTGAGCCACACGCCGTCGTGAGTGGTCAGGACAAACTGCGTGTTTGGAAATTTCTGCTTCAGGAGCGCGCAAACCTCACGACGATGGCCGGCGTCGACCGACATCAGCACATCGTCGAGGACGGCAAGCGTAAATCCATCGCCGAGCGTGTGCTTCACCAGTGCAAGATAGAGGCAAAGCCCCATGCCATCCTGATGGCCCTCGCTGTGGTAGGCCCCGGGAGGAAATCTGCCTCGTCCGTAAAAGTCGACATCGAAGGCCAGTTTGCCCAATGATGCAGAGAGCTTGCCCTCGAAATTGGCCTCATCGTCGCGGTTGATGAAACTGTAGTATTCGGTGAAGTCCTTCTGCACCTTGTCGTAGATGCCTTCCAACATTGCGGTGCTGACCGTACCGTAGTGGCTAAACACCGCAGAAGCTGTTTCGGCCTGCTGGGCCGCGATATTGAGGGTCTGCTGCGTCCCACGGCATTGATCGTATTTCTCCTGGGCAACGATCAAGAATTCCTTGGCTTCTTCCTCCTTTGAAAGGTCGGAGAGCGTTTCGATATAGGCCGCCAGACGATCGGCGGGCTGAAGCAACTCGACCGCGGGCGATGCCCCCAGTCGACCAAGGGCTTGCAGCGCGTGGGCGATCGCTGCCGGGTCCCGGACGACCTTGTCTAGTGTGTCGCGGTCACCGTCGAGGGCCTTTGCGTGGGACCGCAGCGACGTGGCATCTATAGGAGGATTGGCCTTTTCGCACCATTCGGCCACTTTGCCCGCGTCAAGCGCCATCGCCCGCAGGTGAGCCGCGAGAGGGTCGATCGCCAGGGCCAGTTGCTTCAATGCCGTCGAGGCCGCATCTGCCTTTGCGATCTTCTCTTGAAGATGCGTTGCCAGGAGGGCCATCTCCCAGGGACCGTCGCACAGTGGACAAGCGTCGCATTCGACCAGCTCAAGACCCCGCTCAACCAAAGCGCGCTGCTTGACAACCCTTAACAGAGCCGGATCGTCCGTGAGCTGGGCGAGAGCGGCGACTGCATCCGACTTTGCGCCAGTTATGGTTATTTCCTGCGAGACAGCCAGCCTCTTCAGGAAGCTCGCAAGGTCATTCTTGGCGCCGAGCTTGGAGAATGGCTGCGACGCCTCGTGCTCGGCATCTGGATTGATGCCTACCTTCAAGGCATTTTCCGGCGCGAGGTCCGCCACAGGATCGAGCTTCAGCACAGCTCGACGAGCATTTACAGAAGCAAGCAGATCAGTTTTGTTTGGAGTGGCAATGCCGAGATGGTGAAAGAAATCGGACTTGGTCCGCCGATCCTCCACCTCGGCCCTTCCGTGGTCGCGTTTTGCATCGTTGGCGACGCGTTGGAGTGAGACCCGCAGCTTTTCGAGCTGATCAAGGCGCAGCAGCTCTTGGACGTATTGTGATCGTTTGCCTGCAGGTACGAGAATATACTTGATGATTTCTCGACGAGACAAGGCAAACTCAGGATGGGTTTCGAGCTGCGCCAGAAGCGCCCTGGTTTCAGCACTGCTCGGCTTGAGTACCGCGGCGCCTGGATTCTTGACGCTCCGCTCGATTATGAAGCTCTCTTTGAGAGCGGGCGCATAGACCTGCAGGCGAACGAGCGCGGTTTCGGGCTTTTTGCTCGCGTCGACATGTGGAGCGTGCGCCTTGACACTCAGCTCCGCCGTGCCCGCACCGCCGAGACGAGTGATGTTTCCGGTGAGGGCAAATTCGATCGCATCCACGATGCCGCTCTTGCCAGTACCGTTCGGCCCCGCAATCCCAAAACTCCTTCGGCCCAACGAGCGCTTGAGATGACGAATTCCACGGAACTCGACAATTTCGATTTCTTCAATCTGGATCATTGCTCGGCTCAGCAGCATTGAAAATGGCCGCCCGTAGGCTCTCGGCGTCCAATTGATGATCCGCCAGTGCCTTTCGCAGCGCCGACAAAGACGCCCGCGAAAGGGTCTTCTGGTCCTCGAGCTTTTTCAAGAAGGCATCGACAACGGATGAGACCGTAGATGAAAAGGGAAGATCGTCAGCGGCCATATGGTTGCTATTCCTGGGCTGGCCACCTGCTTCTGTGCGGCAGCGTCAATCGCGAGACGTCTCGACAAACAGCGATTTCGGACGTGGTCCTAGTGGTTGTGCACAATGCGCCACTAATCGCTTACGTTACTAGCCCTGCAAAGCCGCCCAGAACGCTTGGCCAAATGAAATTGAGATTAGAACTGAGCCACCCATCTGGCACAATGAAGCCGACTTGAAAGCGCTGCCTGAAAATCAATCAAGCCGACCGATCGACCATCGGAAAGATCTGCAGTGACCTCGGCTTGAGTTTGACTTGAACTGAGTCAGCGAGCTCACCGCGGAGGCCAAGCTGACGCGAACGAAGCAAAGAACGCTGCCCTCTCAAGCTTGACATATTTTCCTGCCCCAAGCCCGTGGCGGGGCTCGTTTTACCCGCCACGGCAGCTGCGAACTAGGCTAGGCGGCCGCAATGTTCGCAGCGCGGCCGCCCTCCGGTGCCGGAGGCGAGATTCTGCCGTTCGATGTTATTGCCCTCGGTACACTTGTCGTTGTCGTGATAGACGCTTCGCGCACCAGGCTTCGTTGAATGAAATGGTGAAACTTTCGACATAAATCGGTCCCCGACGGAGATGGGTGCATTTGTTCGTATGTGGTAGCAAACATGGGGGTTTGAATTAGTGCAATGACTCTCGAGCCAGCGCTTAAATTTGGCGCTCCATCGAATTTTTCGACGAATTTCACCATCGGTGGCAGCAGACCGGCGCTTGCGGGACGCAGATCGAGCTTGAGTTATGTCAGTTATTGGGACGCCCCACGACGCCAGCAAAATCAAGATAGACTGCCTCACCGACCTGCACACGACGAAGGTGCTGCCGGTATGCACCGGGAAGCCCGATATTTCCTCGCACGATTGTGGGACTGGCGCGCCAAAGACGATGGCAGCGATCAGCTTTGTCGATCGGCAGTTGCGCCGCTTGCCTCGATTGATGGGAGGCTGAGGACGTCTCCCTTGGCGTGCACCTGATCGCCGCCTCCGATCATGGACATGTGACGGTGCATGCGCGGGCCGATCTATTTGAGACGCTCGAGGCTGCCGGGCTGCGCTGCGGCCCGGCACCGGCGGCCGGCATCGATGCCATCGTCATACTTGGCCAAGTCGGAGCAATTTACCGCCGAGCCATCGGACGCCGTTATCCGCCGCACAGTAGGATCGATGATCGAGCGGCCCTGGTGTGGTCCGGTGCTTACCGCGGGTGGCGCGGCCTATGGCATTGCAGCGGCCAGCTTTGCCCGCCATTTGGTGTTCGCCGACCATGCCCTATCGGCGGACATTCTGTTCTCGTTCCGGTCGGATGGTCTCGATCCATTTGGCGTTATGGGCCGCACCTTGAGTGCGGATGGGGCGGTCGGCTTCGGAGTGCACGGCGGGTGGCATGCCAACGAGATGTCGTCGGTCGGCATTTTGGCGGGACCGCTGATCGAAAAAGGACTTCGTCTCGCAAGTTCCCTCAGGCATTTGCGACATCGCGCCGACAGTGCTCGGTCTTCTGGGTCTTTCGCGACGGGCAACGATGACCGCTCGTGCGCTCGCAGAGATCTTTATCGATGATGGACAGGACGTACCTCGTACGGTTGAAAAGATATGCGAGACCAGCAGCGGAAGAGAGGATTGCGACGTCGGGCCGAATTTGAGGCCAGATTACGTCGAGGAACGCTGAAGTCAGGAAGGCTTGAGAGGCAAGATCTGGGTTGCCGGCGGGGGGACGCCGCAGGCGTCGGCGCCAGCAGGGTCTCCACTCGTCTGAGCATCTCGGCGGAGGTCGCGATGCAAGGGAAGTGGCCGGAGAGCGTCACTTGTCCGAGCTTTCGAGCTTTATGGTTCAGCAGGCGCCTTGCCCCCGCCGAGTTGGAAGCGAGGACTGAGAAGGTTCTGCCGTTCGCCGCGAGGATCTCACCAAGTGATGGCACACCGACTAGATGGCTGTTGCTCGAGGCATCAAGGTGCTCGATCAGGCGCGCATCGCTCGTGTCGACAGAGCGCGGTATGGGCGACTGCCTGTCGAGATATTGATCTCAATGATGCCGTGGCGATCCGGCGTCGCGCCAGTGACGAGGCTCGTGAGCGCTATTCGTGTTTCGCTGGGCGAGACGGTGCGCTGCCTGGCCAGCACAGCACCGCGGCGCTGGAGCCTGACCAGTTTCGGCGTCAATGATGGTTTGACGAGATCGGGTCGAAGCCCATCGAACAGCACGATGAGAACCCGATTCCGGATCGGTCGTGAGCGGCCCGAGACATAGGTGACAAAACGTACCGGACACATGGGTTACACTTTCCGCTTTTGTTCTGCGGGAGGTGTGGAGCCGTGGAAAGCGAGTTCGGTCATGGAAGAACGCCTTCGCTTTGTGGCCAGGCTTCTGGATGGGGAAGCCATGACGGATGTGTGCCGGGAGTTCGGCGTATCCCGCAAGACCGGCTATAAGATTTTCGATCGCTACAAAGAGCACGGGCTGGCCGCCCTGAGCGATCGGTCCAGGCGGCCGGTACGCTATGCCAATCAGCTCCCGGAGCAAATCGAGGGTCTGATTGTCCGCCTCAAAGCCGAGAAACCGCACTGGGGCGCGCGCAAGATCCGCGAACTGCTGGTCCGGCGGCTCGATGGCGATGTCAGGATTCCGGCCAAAAGCACCATCCATGCGATGCTCGATCGCCATGGCCTGGTCAAGCGTGGCGGCGGGCCGCGCCACCGCGCGCGCGGCACGCCGCTGTCCACGGGTACCGGACCCAATGATTTGTGGTGCACCGACTTCAAGGGCGAGTTCAAGCTCGGCAATGGCCGCTACTGCTATCCGCTCACCGTTACCGATCATGCCTCGCGCTTCCTGTTGTTGTGCGAAGCGCTCGATTCAACGCGTGAAGACCCTGTAATTACTGCCTTCGAGCGTTTGTTCCTCGAGCGCGGCCTGCCGCTCGCCATTCGCTCCGACAACGGCGTGCCCTTCGCCAGTCCCAACGCCTTGTTCAACCTCTCCAGGCTCTCGGTGTGGTGGCTCCGACTTGGTATTGCAATCGAACGCATCAAGCCGGGCCACCCGCAACAGAACGGACGTCATGAGCGCATGCACCTCACCCTCAAAAAGGAAACCACCCGGCCGCCGGGCGGCAATAGCTTGCAGCAGCAGGAACGCTTCGATGCCTTCGTCCGCGAGTTCAACTCCGAACGCCCGCACGAGGCCCTCGACATGAAATGTCCTGCCGATCTCTACGTCGCCTCAGCGCGTTCCTATGCTGGCCTGCCGGAGCTGACCTATCCGTTCCACGATCGCGAGGTCCTTGTAACCGCGTGCGGCCGCCTTTGCCTGCACCGCAAGCGGATCAACATCTCAACCGTGCTGGCGGGCCAGAAGCTCGGCATCAAGGAGGTCGACGAGGGCATTTGGCTCCTCAGCTTCATGCACTATGATCTGGGATACTTCGACCTGGAGCAGAAAACCCTGCAACCTCTCGACAACCCGTTCGGCACGAGGCTGTCACCCATGTCTTAGGTACGTTCCGTTACCCATGTCTTCGGGCCGGACAGTCGGTCGAACATGTAAAACTTTCGTCTAACTGGAACGTAGCGGACTGGGAGCGACCAGGACCTGGCTGGCGCAGCCCAGCGCCATCGACTTGGAGCCGAGGCTGATCGCTAGCACGAGCGCAATGCGGGTATGGCGCTCCCAGCCATGCTGACCAAAGCCCGGCCAGCGCGACGGCCGCTCCCGAGCCGGGATTAGCGGCGTGCGAGCGCCAGCAGCTCTCCTCAGCTGTAGATCGGCCCGGCTTGTCTAAAACGGAGGCTGCGGCGTCAGTGGTTTGGTCTGATCATGATCGCCTGATGCACCTCTGCGGGCACAGCGTGAAGACACGGAAATCATCACAGGCCCCGAGGATTGCCCAAATCCGGCGAGGACGTCAGGTAGGATGTCCAGCAAGCCGTCGATAGCATGGCCTCGCAAGCAAGGGTAGCAAATGCCGCGTCCAGGAGAACCTGCTCGGCGCCCTAGCCGATCCTGATCTGGTCGACGTCGCGATTGAGCGAGGAAGCGTGACTGATGCTGCCGGCGGATCGTTTCGCCTGGCGGCTTGATTCCTGCGAATGCGATGCATCTCGTGTGCTTGGCATTTCACAGCTGTGGCGCTCGCAGACACCGGTGGGCGTCTCGAAAATTGATATGCCCTGACTAAGCGTGGTCGTATCGACGCCGGGGGCGCGCCGCTGGGCTGCTCGATTTGCCGGCGTTGCTCTCGAAGGGAGGGACCCGTTGAGCCATTCTGGCAGGAGTGACATGTTGGAAAGCCTGCAAATCGCCAGGGACGCCTTGAGGATTCCTACTCGCACTCAAACGAGCTAACCACTTTGGCTATCGTTTTTTGAAATGAAATGACCGAAAATATGATGTTAGTAACCGGTATGAGAGTTTCTCGGTGCCGATGTTCCGCTGCGATATTCAGGATCGTAGCGTATGGTGCGACCATCGGGACAGAGGCACCGGGAGCACGA
>NZ_JADPJC010000146.1:0-728 GCF_023073215.1 Bradyrhizobium sp. 35 | reverse complement strand
GCGGCACCAGCGCCACGGTGTCGCCGCCGAGCGATCCGTAGACGAAGGGCTCCTGCCGCCGCCCCGTGCTCTTGAGCACCTCGTCGCGAACCCGGCCAAGCGTCAGGCGAAGGTCGAGGCCCGGTGTCGCCAAATGATTGAGGAGCGCGGTCGCAAACGGGCTGTGCGCACCGTCGCCGTCGCCGGCGACCGCGCCGGCCTTGGCGGCGAACGCAATCAGCGTATCCGCCGTGGCGGGCTCGATCTTGGCGAGGCCGCGGCCCATCGAACGCGTGGCGACACTGCGTGTCATCCGCTCTGCAAACGGATTGTCGCGGCAGGCATCGAGGATGACGAGCCGCAGCCGCTTCGCCGGATTTATCGCCTGGAGAATCCGGTCCAGCGGGACCGCCTCGTCCTCGACGTCGAAATCGCTCTGCAGCCTGGCATCTGCCGGAATCAGGAAGTTCGCGCCGTTCACCTCGATGCCGTGACCGGCGTAATAGACCACGGCCATGTCGGAATCCGCGGCAACCGCAGCAAAATCGCGCACCGCCCGCCGCATCTCGATGACGCCGAGATCGCGGCGAAGCTCCACGATATCGAACCCCATCCGCTTGAACACGTCGCTGATGGCGGCCGCGTCGCTGTCGGGATTGGCCAGCCGCGCGACGCTCTGGTAGTTGGACACACCAAGGACCAGCGCCACTCGCTTGTCGGCCTGCGCGGTCGTCGCCGCTGCCAGCATC
>NZ_JADPJC010000034.1:0-729 GCF_023073215.1 Bradyrhizobium sp. 35 | reverse complement strand
GATCGGCGGCGTCAACACGACTGTTGCGCAAATGCAGGCGCAATTGGAGAGCGCCACTTGGGAGCTGGCGCAAACAACGATCCGCGCGCCTGCCGACGGTTTCGCGACGGCGGTGGCCTTGACGGTGGGCGATCGCGCCTTCCAACTGCGCTCAGCCATGCCGTTCATCGTGGAGAATGAAATTACAATTGTCGGGACCTTTGCGCAGAACGGATTTCAGACCATCAAGGCCGGCGCACCCGTCAATATCGTCTTCGACAATGATCCAGGCCGCATTTATCACGCCAAAGTCACCGAAATTCCAAAAGGAATAGGTCAGGGGCAGATTGCCGCATCCGGGACCCTGGCGCGGACCAATGCAATCGGCGGCGCCTCGGGTTTTCCGGCTGTGATCTCCATTCCGGACGAAATGAGCGGCGGGTCGCTCAGGCTCGGCATGTCCGGAAACGCAACTGCTTTTGCCCCAAATGCGGGGGTTATTGGCATGCTCGCCTCCATTCTGGTCTGGGTGAGCTCATATACGGCATACTTATAACGACCTCCGGACCGTACAAATTCATATCAGGCCAGGCGATCCGGCTTGCATATTGCATACATGCACGCTCCGCGTTGACCACCGGGGCGCCACCACTTACTCTCGCATCTTAGCGTTTTTGCTCTACTGCGGCCTCGGCCGATGGTTCGGTGCACGCAGCAGATCACATCCGGAGTTTGTTCGGGCCTCGGCCG
>NZ_JADPJC010000112.1:0-11330 GCF_023073215.1 Bradyrhizobium sp. 35 | reverse complement strand
GGAGTCGATCGACAAAGCCACTCGGTCCTTGCCGCAGCGGGCGAGCGCTTCAAAGATCGCCTGCCAATGTCCGCGCTTAGCCCAGCGATTGAACCGATTGTAGATCGTCGTGTAAGGGCCATAGTCGGACGGGCAATCGCGCCAGCGTGCGCCGCACTGGAGCATGTGAATGATACCGCTGATAATGCGTCGATCGTCTTCGCGCGCCGGGCCGGTCTGGTTCGTTGGCAGATGCGGCTCTATCTGAGCCCACTGCTTGTCGTTGAGCCAGAACAGTCCTTTGCGCATCGAAGTCCCCCGTGCCGAATCAACTTGGCACGAGGGAATCAGAACTCGCTAATTAGGTACAGACCCTAATGATGGAGTAGAGCGGATAGGCCGGGACAGTCGCACTGCCTCACTTGCGCGCGCATCACCAACCGGCGTTCACGGCGAGTGCACGGCGGTGGACCTAAGGGCGAGTACTCACAAAGGCACATCTTACAAAGCCTGAGCGTTATTCCTCGTCAGCAGATCGAGCACGGCTCGCTGATCCAAACTTCATCTACCGCAGTATCCTTGGTTTAATAAGCCACGTTGACGTTCCCAGGCGATTCCGTCCTCAGCGAACAGTTCTGGGAGACCATCGCCTGTCCCCGTCTTATGGACCCGATGGACGAGCGAGCGACCTGATCCTGATATTCCCGGGCCGGGCACTACGGCATGGCAAGCAACCCGCGGGCCTAGCCGTCCTGTGTGAGCTTGGCACCGGCAGGCGATTGCTTGATCGATTTGCCAGAGCGCTTGGCCAGCACAATGCCGGCGCGCTGCGGATCATTCGTGATCTGTAACAGTGACCTTCACTGTCGAGTAGATGCAGGTCGAACCTCCAACCCGGCGGAACGGATTCTGCGTCATCTCGGACGCCTCGCAACAAATCCAGGCAAGATGTGGAGCTTTCTGCCGGAGCGTCAGGCAGGGCTCAGAGGCTGTATGAATAGCGGCGAGCGTCTACTCGATCTCCGTCAAGGCGCCTTCGAGCACCATCTCCACGATCTATTGCCAGAACAAACGTTCAGGGTCGGCGTTCAGAACCGCTGTCGCCAGGCCAAGCCGTTGATGGGTTGAATGCCACTCCCAAAGGCCCCTGCGGTGATCTTTGCGGAGCAGCTGCCATGCCGCCGCAGTCCTATCGTGGTGCAGCAGCGCGACGTCGACGAGGCCGCCCTCCGCATTGATATTGCCTGAGCAGCACGGGCTCTCGACCAGATAGCCACCAGCAACCGCTGTCACCTTTGGCGAGACATATCGGTAGTGCTCGCGCTTCTTCAGCGCGCGCACGATCCGCCACCGGTCGAGCTCGTTGGGATGCGCAGGCAATCCGGAATGATGTCGTCTGATGATTGCTGCGTTCATTGCGCGATATCCTAGACTGCAGAGATTTCTGCCTCGAGGCAGCCAACCACCAACTGCTTGCCGAAGTCGACCATATAAATGGGTAGGTTCGCTCCCGTATGGCGACCGACCTGGACGATCTGACCAATATACCCGACGCTGACCAGACACTCTTCGGCCGACGCGCCGGGAAAGGAACCGTCGTTGAGCAGATCGATTGCCGCCTTGACACGTTGGCCTGACCGGTATTTTGGCGATCTTGGTTCGATCATCGGGGTGCCGCTCCTGGCAAGAACGGCTCCTCGCCTTCGTGGCTTGGCGAGACTAGATCGAGCTCCTTGCATTTCATGCCGACGCGATTGCCGGAGCCGAGGAATTCGACTCCATAAATATAAAATTGTTGCAGGAACGTGCCGATCGAGACGACATAGCCAAGCTCCCCTTTCTTGACCAGAACCTCACCGATCTCCTTGCCCACATAGGTGCCGTCGTTGCGGATGGTGCGGTTGGCCCGCACGTTGTCACCATAATCAAAGAAGGGGGCGTCCGTCAGCTCGACGATGTCACTATCACGGGCGATGTTGCTCATGCTGCCCTCCCCGCTCCATGGTTCAACTGTACCGCGCCTCGCGAGCGCCCGGGCTTACGAACCGCCCTATCATGATGCTCGATGGACCCCCTCCATTCCCGCACGGCGGCGCTTGGGGTCGCGGATTGCATGAGCCTGTCGGGATCCCGGTGCAGCAACATCAATGCCCGCAGCCTAAAATCGAGACGATCGAGACAACTATCCGTGAGCCCATCGTTGATGTTGAAGAAGCCATCGACGCGGCACGCGCGTCTGTCATCGAGCCGGGCGTGCTTGAGCCGGCCGCGAGCCGCGTGCTTCAGCGCGGGATGCGCACAGCTGACAGAGTCGACCTGATTACCCCGCCAACCGAGGGCATTGTGGACGTGATCACTCACGGTCCCGCCCATACGCTCGCCCAACAACACCTTGGCGCTAGCATCGTCCGCCGGACAAAGCCCCAGCAGCCTCCGACAGTTGCCGTCCTTCGCCGGGTTGCCCGAGACGCACCTGCAAGTCGGCAATAGGCGTTGAGCGAGAACAGGAAGACCCGCACGAGGTGCTCTCATAGCAGCCGAATTCCAACTTGGTGGCGCCGACCGCACCGGTGGCAGGAAATTCGTTTCCGCATCACGTGATCGGGTCCGAACGCCATGCCGCGGCGCAGGTGTATTTCTGCACCTTCATCGAGGTGATAGGATAGCCCTGTCGCCCTGTGATGATGCTTAGCCGGCTCGATACCGCGCGACCAAGACACGGCTCGGTGAGGACGCCCTCTCTCGGATGACCAACTGAAGAAGGCCTCGGGCATGAATACGCCTGTTCAATGATGGCCGCACGTGACTGGATTGATATCGTGGAAGACGGGTCAGCCCTTTGTGGGTCCATCGGCGAAATTGATCCTTGACACCCAAGACAGCGGCCTTCGGGTCGACAGGAATAGCTCGAGCGCTCCCGCCCACGTGCGCGTTGCCAGAATATGGGTCGACAACTGGCGAAAAGGTTAGCGACCAGCGAGAGCCGTCCACCCGGTCTGAGAAGGGGAAAGTCGTGGCCGGCGCCTCGTGAAGGCGGAGCATCATCCGCCCGAGTTTCTGAACGAGTGTCGTAGTGACATCCATCGTGGCCCTCAAGCAGCCTGGTGACGCGGCAGCGCCGTATCGAGCACGCATGTATTGTCAACCGGGCAAACCGCCACGCATTGGGGCTCATCAAAGTAGGCGGCGCACTCGGTGCATTTCTCAGGATCGATCAGGAAAACGCCGGCTCGCTCGGAAATAGCGAAGTTCGGGCACTGCGTTTCGCACGCCGAACAGCCCGTGCATTGCGAGGCGATGATCTTGAACGGCATTGTCTGAACCCATCCTCAGGCGGCGGAAATCAGCGCATTGCGGCGGGCCGCCGGATCGACCCGCTCAACGTGCTTGATCTTCCCCTCATTGACTTTATGGAGATAGAGTTTGAACCAGGCGATCGCCGAGCCATCAATGAACTCCCAGGCGTACTGATCGACCGGTTCGATTCCGACCTTGATCAATTCGGCCTTCGGGCAGCCGCCGATCTTTGACACGAGCACGGCATGGCAGTCGTTGATGGCATCGATGGCGATTTCGAGCTTGCTGTCGTCGCCATGGCCGCCCTGGCAATAGGAATGAATAGGACGATGGCCAACGAATTTTGCGCCCGAAGTTGAGAGCTCGTAGATCTGGAACTCCTTGGCATGACCGAAGTGCTGGTTGATCAATCCCGAGCCCTTGGTTGCAACCGCCACCAGCACCCTGATTTCGCTGGACGCGCTGGCAAGCCCAGCAAGCTGCTCCTGCTTGGCCGCAAGCTTTGCAATGCGCGCCTTCTCGACTTTGGCCTGATACTCCTTTCGGGCCTGTTCATCATATTTGATGTCCATGGCCATGATCTTTTCCATGGTGAACTCGGCGCCGCGGTCGTCCCCGAGCAGTCCGACGGCGTCGGCGCGGCACTGGCGACAGTGACGCATCATGTTCATCTCGCTTTCGCAGCTATCCTGCAATGCTGTCACTTCCTGTGCGGTCGGGCCGCGTTGCCCGCTGAGACCGAACACGGTGCCGTGCTCGGGTGACGAAATCAGCGGCATCACGTTATGCAGGAAGGCGCCGCGCGACTTCACGGCCTTGTTAACCTCAACCAGATGCTGATCGTTAATCCCGGGAATCATCACCGAGTTGACTTTGCACAGGATGCCGCGCGCGGTGAGCATCTCCAGGCCCTGGAGCTGCCGATTGCTGAGGATGCTTGCAGCTTCAATGCCGGTGTAGCGCTTGTGGCGGTAAAAGATCCAGGGATAGATTTTTGCGCCAATATCGGGATCGATCATGTTGATCGTGATCGTCACGTGATCGACCTTAAGTCTTGCAATCGTGTCGACATGATCAGCTAGCGCCAGACCGTTGGTCGAGAGGCACAGCTTGATATCTGGCGCGAGTTTATTGACGAGCTCGAAGGTCTTGAATGTCTTGTCCGGATTCGCCAGGGGGTCGCCAGGGCCAGCAACGCCGACCACGCTCATCTGAGGGATGGCGGAAGCGACCGCCAGCACCTTCTTGGCGGCCTGCTCCGGCGTCAACTTCTCGCTGACAATACCGGGGCGCGATTCGTTTGCGCAATCGTATTTACGATTGCAGTAATTGCACTGGATATTGCAGGCGGGTGCGACGGCGACATGCATCCGGGCATAATGATGGTGCGCCTCCTCGCTGTAGCAGGGATGGTTCTTCACCTTTTCCCAGACCTCATTTGGCACATTGCCGATGCCGGCCTGAGATCGGCACCTGGCCTTGCCGCTCCCACCGACCGTACCGCAGCTGTTGTGCTTAGCCATGACTTGCATGGTCTCGCTGATCTCGCCGCCGCCGCAGGCTACCTGGTGTTGCGCTGAAGTACTCATTTTTCCAATTCTCTTCGCAAGCCGAATCCTTCCAGCAAGCATCCCCAGAGTCGTTTCTGAAAAGCCAAGAGCAACTGGCGTGCCATACCTGCCACAAACGTATTTTGTGTTTCGCTCCAAGCAGTTAGGCACCGTCCGTTCGAATGTCCGTTATATCAACTCATGTTCGAAAGCTGACAGAATTGCGATCACAAGAGCGCCCGGCAGCGCTATTACGAGGGCGGTACGCTGGTTCATCTATGCCCTTGGGCAAAGAGCATGGCGGCTGGTGTCGTTGAAAGTTGATCTTGTCGCCGAAATGTGACGCGTATGCAAAGCACAATCCGCAAAAGACGTTCCGGACGCGCTTTGAAGGACAACTTGAACCGGCGATGCTTCCTAGATGCAGACAAGAAACCCGTTACCCACCTATGTCGTGAAGATCACGCGGGCCCCCTTCCTGACACTCCGGACGCATTGTCGGGCAGGTGAAGAGAAATGCCTGGTGCCCAGGGTCCCGACGGCCACGAATTGGACCGTGCGTCCAAACGTTGGTAGGCATCTCGAATAGGTGGTGCGGGTGTGGACACATCAGATTCGTAAAGCTGCAGCCGCCTCGGTCGACATCGCACGAACTGCCGTCCAACAACTACACTGCGTCGCTCCCGTCCTCGGTATCCAGCCAGCCGATCCTGCTCTTCAGGAAACGCAGGCCCAGCACCAACAAGCCGGCGTGCTCCCTGTTGTCCTTGCCACAGCCGTGGCCGCCGGCGGCATGCTCGTATAAATAAGCCTCATAGCCCATCGCCTGCAGCTTCGCTGCCATTTTGCGGGCATGTCCGGGATGGACGCGATCGTCCCGCCGCCTGGTGGCCATCAGGATCGGTGGATAGGACTGCCCGGGTCTTGCAGCATGATAGGCAGAATAGGTCTTCAGCCACTCCCACTCCTCAGCGTTGTCGGGATCGCCATATTCGGCAAGCCAGTTCGTCCCGGCGAGCAGTTTGGTGTAGCGGCGCATGTCGATCAGCGGGACGGTGCAGAACAGTGCGCCAAAGAGCCCAGGATATCGCGTTAGCATGTTGGTAATGAGGATGCCGCCGTTCGATCCACTCTCGGCCCCGATCCGCTTGGCCTGTGTCACGCCGCGCTTAACGAGATCGGCGGCGACGGCTGCGAAATCGTCATGCGACAATCTCTTGCCGGCCAGCCGGCCGGCGTCGTGCCAGCGCGTGCCGAACTCACCGCCGCCGCGCAAATTTGCCTGAACTGTGGTGCCGCCGCAGTCAAGCCAAAGCTTACCGAGCGCGGAATTGTAATACGGTTTCACGGACATTCCAAACCCGCCATATCCGCTCAGATGGACCGGCGCGTTGCCGGTCTGTCTGACCGGGCCGGTCTGTAGGTAGGGAATTCGCTCACCGTCGATCGAGACGGCCTCGTGCCGCGTGACCACGCAGTGCTCCGCGGCAAACGTCTTCGGCGCCTGCTTCAGCACGGCGGGACTGCCAACGCCGCGCTCCAGCAGGATGAGGGACGGCGGGGTGAGCGGATCCTCGACGTGAGCCAGCAAGTCGCCATTGCTCTCGGACGGATCGCGATCGAGAGACCAGATGTCGACGACGCCAAGATCAGGAAGCCCGCCCAATTGCTCGCGGTTCCAGCGATGATCGGATGGAGTGCAGATCTCGAACACTGGGCGGAGTTCGTCGAGAATACAAAGCGCAAGCTTGCCCGCACTCCAAAAGAAGCTCTGCAGCGCGCGGCGCGGGCCCGGCTCGAAGAGAATCTCGAACTGGCGGCTGCCCGCCAGGAATGCCGGCAGCGCGATGACGAGCACCGTATCCGCGGCATAGGTGTGCCCTGCCACAGACCAGGATTCGCGCGGCTTCAGGGCAAGCCAGTTGCGATGCGACCGCATCCAGATGTTACTTGGCAAATCGAGCCTCGTCTTGGCTCCCGTTTCATCGCCCAGCCAGACCACGCAATTGGAGACGTCTGTCGCATCGAGGAACCAGATCCTGGGCGGCACGACAGTGTCGTCAACACTGCAACCGACTGACACATGAGCGGCCTTGGTCTCAAAGATCACTGCCGCGTTGTCAACATGCGTACCACGCCGCCACAGCCTCACCGTGCGCGCATAGCCGGTGGTCGCGGCCATGCCGTCACCATGAGAGCTTAACAACACCAGCGTATCAAAATCGAGCCATACGCCGCTGCCTTTGGCTTCCGGCAAGACAAAGCCATCGTGGATGAAGAGCTTCGTGTCTGAGTCGAATTCACGCAAAGTGATGGCATCGCTTCCGCCGCGCGATAGACTCAATATCCATCGCGAGTGATCTCCAGGCGGTGCGGCCGTGGCGTTCAGAAGCCAGTCTTTGCCTTCGCTGACCGCAAGTTGATCGAGGTCGAGCAGGATGTCCCATGATGGCTTCAGCCTGCGATACTCTTCCAGAGTGGTTCGCCGCCAGAGGCCGCGTGGATTATTGGCGTCCCTCCAGAGATTGTAGAGATACTCGCCGCGCCGGCTGACATAGGGGATATTGTCAGGTCGGTCGTAAATCGCTGTCAGCGCATCTCTGTCTCGTTCGGCTGCGGGTCCGCCAAACACCTCCAGGGTTCTGCTATTCTGCCGCTCGACGAAGTTCAGCGCCCGCGCGCCTTCTATTTGTTCCAACCACAGATAGGGATCATCGTCAGGAGCGGAGGGCGTTGGCCTTCCAGTTCGCGAGTCGTCGACGCTCCTTGTATGACGATGCGTCATTTACAACCTTAGTCTTCGCGCAATTCGACTGATTCAAGGATTTGCATCGCGACCGTTGCATCACGATTTGCGAGCTACGACTTGGCCCGGTGCGAGATCCAATCCTCTCGAAACTGTATCTTGCGGAGTTGCAGCGATTGGCCTGACGCTGTGAAGATGTGCGGAATGTAACGACCGGGCTGGCGATGTCAGCACAATGGGCCCTCGCGAGGCCTCCCCGGCAACGCCATCTCGCTGGCCCAACAGTGCAGGCCTAGGCCGAGTATTGCGTTTGACACCATGCGTCGGCGCCATCTTGGGTCCCAAGGACGGTTCGACCGCTTCCGGAGTCATCGGCAGGTTCGGCTGGAACCTTCGACCACACGCCAAGCCAAAGCCAGGGATTGATGTGGCCTTCCTCGCAAAGGCCGGACCGCTGCGCCAACAACAGCTTTCGCATCCGCTGGTTTGGCGAGGTTCTGTGGAGTCGCAGCATTCATCATTCGGTTGCTTCGCCGTCGCGCTTCCTAACATTGATCGTAATTGGAAGGATGGTGTCACTCGCCATCGCGGGTAGGTCGAGCACCCACCCGTTCGCGATTCTAATCCAACCACCCCACAGCGTCTCGTGCTCACATTCGACAATCGACTCCTCAAGATCCTTCTTGGGCACATAAATCGAAAGCCCCGTCTCGGGCGAACGGCGAATCATGACCTTCATAGGAGCTCCGCAAGTTGTGAGCTCTCGCCCGCGCGCTCCTGACACGCACGCCACAAGGCTCTCTGTTTGGCATTGATGTCCGCCAGGACTTGCAGGACACGATCGATCTCATCCGGCGCCGTCTCGCGCGACAGCGAGAAGCGAACCGCACCGCGCAAAAAAGTCGGTGGTACTCTCATCGCGCGCAGGACATGGGACGGCTCCATCGAGCCGGACGCGCAGGCTGAACCGAGCGAGGCGGCAATTCCGTTGCGGTTCAGGTGGTCGACGATGGCCTCTGCTTCGAGATGCTCGAATGCGATGTTGGACGTATTTGGCAAGCGGTTTTTGGTATCACCAAGCACGATGCAACAGCCGAGAGCGAGAATGCCTTGCTCCAGCCGGTCGCGAAGCATGCCAATCTGCGTCTGCTCTTGTATGAGGTGTGCCGCAGCGAGTTCCGCCGCCTTGCCGAGCCCAATAATGCCCGGAACGTTTTGGGTGCCAGCGCGGCGATGCCGCTCCTGTGCGCCGCCGAAGATCAGCGGTCGGAACCTGATGTCCTTGCGCACATACAGCGCGCCGATCCCCTTCGGACCATGGAGCTTATGGCCGGAGAGCGATAGCATGTCGATGTCCGTAGTCTTCAGGTCAATCGGAATCCGCCCGACCGCCTGGACCGCATCGGTGTGAAAGAGCGCGCCGACTGAGCGCGCCATCTTGGCGAGGGATTTCACCGGAAAGATCGTACCGGTCTCATTATTGGCCCACATGACCGATGCGATTGACGTCCGCCTCGACAATGCGTTGCGATAATCCTCGATGTTCAATCGGCCGCTTGCATCGACCGGAATGACATGGGTCTTGATTCCGCGTCGGCCCAGCTCCTCGGCAAGGGACAGCACGGCTGGATGCTCAACGGCCGTAGTGACGATCTCGTCGCGTCCCTCCTGCACGGCGAGCGCGGACAGGATCGCGGTGTTATCGGATTCAGTCGCGCCCGAGGTGAAGACGATCTCGTGATCGAATGCCGCGCCAACGAGGCCCTGCAGCTTCCGGCGCGCTTGTTTCAATGCGGGCGCAACCTCAATGCCGAATGCATGCCCGGACGACGCATTGCCGAATTGCCCAGAGAAGAACGGCAGCATTGACGCGACTACCAATGGATGTGCACGGGTCGTCGCGTTGTTATCCAGGTAGATCGGCTGCACGGACTGTCCGCTCTGCACTTAAGGCCCCTCTTTGGCAGCTGCGGGGAGCGGGATCAGGCGGACGAACTCGCCGAGCCGCTCGATCAGGCGCGCCTGAATGGCCGCGAGCGTCGTTCTCGCAAGCTTGCATAACATGCAGGCGCCGGTGAGCCTGACCATGATCTTGTTGCCTTCGATTTCGACGAGCTCACAATCCCCACGATCACGCCTGAGGCTTGGCCGAATCTCATCGAGCACGGCACGGACAATCCGCTCGCGATCGGAAGCCTCTGCACTCGAAGACTGCTTCGTTCGTTCAGCCTTCAGGCCCATGTTCGATGCTCCTTCCATTGCGAATGGTCCGAAGGCGACTCAGCTGAACGATTTGCCGCAGGAGCAGCTCGATTTGGCATTTGGGTTATCGAAGCGGAACCCTGATCCTTCGAGCGACACCACGAAATCGATCGTGGTGCCGTTGAGATGCGCCCGGCTCGCCTTGTCGACGAAGACTTTGATCCCGTCTTGCTCAAACACGGGCTCATCGGAGACCGGCTCATGAGCAAGACCCATTTTGTACGTGAACCCTTGGCAACCGCCGCCTTCGACCATGACCCGCAAACCGCTTGCCGGCTGGGCCGTCGAGGAGATTGCGGCCTTCAGTGCGTTGATGGCGCTATCCGTTAGGCTGATCATTTCTGGCTCGCTCTCAGTTTCTGTCGGAGGCACAATTCGCAAATCCCATGCCAATCGAGATGCAGCTGAAGTCCATTGGTTTTGAAGGCGGCGACCATTCGATTTGCGACCTGTCTGATTTGCGACAGGCGGTTTTCGGGCGTCCCGCCCTTTTCCGGCCGAGACCTCGTGATGGTGCCAGCACGTATTATCCCTGCACATTGCGCCAATCCGCCGCTTACCGTGTGCGTCGCTGCAGACATGGGCGCACGGCAAACAACTTGCATAAGGTCAGCGGACACGCCGCATTGGCGATGCATGTACACGACAGATTGATGAGGAGCCTTCCATGACGTCGATCGACAACACCGCTCTTGGCCAGTTGGACAAGGAGGGGCGGTTGCTGAATGCGGTGCTTAAGACGGAGACAACGAAGCCGGGGCGATTTGGATTTCGGGGCGACATCGCGCTGAAGTTCCAAGCCCAGCTCGCCGACGAAAAACGACCGCCGGACTATTCCATTGAACAAGTTCTTGCAATCGCGCAGGAAGGCGAACCGACTATCCCAGTCCTTGCCGGATATCTGCATTCGTTCGGGTATCTACCTGAGGCTGCAAAGGTTCTGGATGGTAGGCTGAGCCCCAAAGGCAGCTATTTCATTTTCTGCAACAACATTGATCTGCTGGCGAAGTACCGCACCAAGATAGGCGACATCACCTTCCGCATTCTGCCTTGCGACGAATCAACTGTCTGGAAGGAGATGATGGACCTCGCCGGCGTCGACAAGAATGACATCAAGAAGCTCGGTACGGCCGGTAGGCTCGACTACCTGCTCGACGCGGCCAAGGACATCGGTGGATCATACAGGGAAGTTTCATACGAGGACGGCCTGGCCAAAATGGAGCCGGTGAAAAACAGAAGCGAAAACCGCCCCGTCTGAGGCAGACCTCTCTCTCACCAGCTCGACGACTATGCCGCGGAGAGAGTCACTGCGCCCGCTTCACCGGGACTGGCTCTGACAAACCCTGGTGATGGACTACCGGCCTCCCTTTCGGGAGATCACACGGCCACTCTGCTAGGGTTCAGACTCAATTGATCCAATAAGCGACGAGAGCGGCGAGGTGGACGGCGGCCAAGAAGTTTCTGGCAAGTTTGTCGTAGCGAGTAGCAACACGCCT
>NZ_JADPJC010000150.1:3591-11683 GCF_023073215.1 Bradyrhizobium sp. 35 | reverse complement strand
GTCAGCGGCTGGAAAAGTCTGCGCATCTCCTCTAGCCACAGCTTCTCGATCGGGGAGACTCCCATAACGATGAAGACCTTCGTGGTCTCCGGAGCCAGATTCTGAATCTGGTCGAGAGTGCTTAATACATCGACAGACACCGCGACCATTGCGTCGGTCGCCGGTGCGCTGGACGACATCTGCTGCGCGAGAGCCGCGTACAAGGTGGGTATCGACGGAAAATCCGCTGGCGGTTCTGCTGAAAGAATCGTGCCGCGGGGCCGCCGATCGTTAGGATGAGGTCGAGTTTGCGCTCGGAAAATACCGCATTCAAATAGCTGACAAAGGCGTCTTCATTCCCGTCGGGGAAGCGAGCCGTCGACAGCGAGACCTCGAAGATATCGATCGGATCCTTCGACTGAAGCCTCAACTCCTCCCGGATCGTTCTAGCGTAGTCATCCCACGGCGAGAAATCGCGGCCGACTGAATGGACAATGAGCACCCGCTTTGGCTGAGAGAAAGCCGCACCGGTCATTGCCAGGAGCAGAACTATCGAACTGAACAATATACGAGTTTTCATGCGATTATGCGGCCGAAAAAAGGGAGGTCACACTTGGTTCCGAAATCAATCCTACTCGATTTTCGGCACTACCTGTGCCTGTAATCGTTAAAGGACTCGATTTCAGTTCTCAGGGAATCCTGCCGACCGCATCGATCAGTAGTTTTGATAGAAACGGCTTCTTCAAATACGCAATGCAGCCCGCGTCGAATGCCGCCTGCCGGGTGACCTCACTATCGATCGCCGTCATCATAATGACCGGCAAATCCCTGCCTGATGCGATCAGCTGACGTTGCAGATCTATACCCGAAATTCCGCCAAGATGGACATCCAGCAGCAGGCAATCCGCCTCGCACTCGGCGTGGGCCTCCAAAAACAACTCCGCCGATGCAAACGTCCAGACGCGGAAGCCATGGGCCGATAATAGCCGGTTCAGACCTTGTAGCATACTCGGATTGTCATCGACGACAGCTATGGTGCGCATGGCGAAACGATCATCGGGTGTTTGTAGTCATCCTCGTGGTAAGGAACGCAATTCCCAGCTACGGATCGCGATCAGGACTGCTTCCAGCGCCACGCGGAAGCCATCTGCATAGGCCTTCCTTAGGACGCTATGCACAATCTGCTCTTAGCGCAGGGCTGCCAAGATCGATGTGAAACCGCTAGGGCTTCATTTCGATCCCTAGCTTCGCCCGCATGTCTTTGAACACAACGGCGACCGCCTCGACGATCAATTCACCAGGGTTCGCCTTGCAATAAACGATGATCTCGTGCTCGGCCTCTTTTGATTTGACAATATCCATATAGTGCTTGCGAGCAAGTCCATTGTACCAGCCGCTGTACCAGGCTGTCAGGCGGTCGGCGTCGCCTTGCCAGGTCCCGGCCAGCTGAGCGCATGTAAGCTTCTGTACATTGAGGAAGCCGTTGGCGTCGGCATAGGTGCTGAGATCGACTTGGCCGCGGGCAACGGGAATCGCCGTCGCGGATACTAGCGTTGCGAATATCAAGGCCCTGTACATCTTGCGCTCCATTCCATTCTCCTGCTGGGTTTGTCGCAGCACCGCAACAGTGGCGCACACCTGTCTCGACGTACCGATCACTGTCGCCTCCTCGCAGACAGCCACGCAAGAGTAACGCTGGCCGACCTCAGGTAGCGTTTCACGGTGCTCGTCCTTGTTGCAGCCCCAGCTGCGCGGCGCCTGGTCCGGTACGGCGCATCAACGGATCGGGAATATCTAGTGCGCCGCTTGGATGCCGGGCGGCTTCCAAGTGCCTTCGCCCGGCGGCAGGATCGAAGGCGGCTCGATCTTCGGCCAGTACAGCCGCATCACTAGGTAGATCGTGTCATTCGGTGCGGGCAGCCAGTTGGACTCCTTGTCCGCGCCCGGTGACTTGTTCTGGATGTAGAGCGTCAGCGATCCATCCGCGTTCTTTTTCATACTGGGCAGCATCGGCGAGTTGATCAGATAACGATTGATGGGGTTTTCGATCAACAGCTGGGACTTGCCGTCATACATAGTCAGCGACCAGAAAGCATTCACCGGCGGCTGCTGGCCTGGGGGAAATGTCAGGGTGTAGTTGCCCTTGCTGCCATCGAGCGTCCGGCCATCGCCGTCGATGCGCGTGTACGGATAGGTCGCTTCCTCCGGGTCGTTGCCATAAATGCCGGCCTGAGCGGCGACGGCACGCTTCAACCAGTCGCCGTTGTAGTGGGCGCTATTGCCTGGAAGACCGCTAACCCGCCAGCCATTGATCGCCTTGCCGGCATTGGCGACGGCCTCGTCGATTTTCCGCTGGCCCTCCTTCATGCCGAGGCCAAGCTCGATCTTATGCTCCAGTGGCAGGTCCTTGAAACTGAAGGTTCTCCCTGGACCAATGCCGATGCGCGCGAGCCGAGCGCGGATCTCCATCTCCTTGGCCTCCGGCGGTGCGAACTGCAGCGCAAAATCGAGATACTCGAAGAAGTTGGTCTTCACGAGTTCCTTGTCGATCTTCGGAAAGTCGACGGTTGGCGCGGCCCCTGGCGGCGTCTGCTTCAAATAGGCCGAAAGCATCTGCACCTTGTAACCAGCCTGCACCTTCTTGACGTTGTCGAGATCATCCGGGCCAAAAAGCTGGGTGCGATACCCCGCGAGGGAAAACTGTGTACTCGAACGGAACACCTGCTTAATGCCGGCCGGGGTGTCACCCTTCCAGTCGGGCCCGACCACCATGTAGTCGCCAGCTTCGCTCCCAGTGGCTCGTGTACCGACATAACCGTAATTGTAGGTATTGCCGTCGCAGAGCATGATCGAGTAGTAGCGCTTCGGGTCGTTCGCCGGCACCGACAGCACCACCGGCTCCGCCCGCAAATCCAGCCACACGAAGGAATACGGCGTGTCGCTGTTCGGCGTGACGATTGCTGTGTCCTTGTAAGTGTAAACGTTGGGTTCGTTCTTGATCTGGTTGAACGGTGCCTTGAACTGCCCCGAATTGCGATCTATCGCGTACTCGTACATGATGGCGTAGTTCATGACGATTGGCAGGCCATAGATGAAGCCTTGCTCGGCGATATCCTTGGCCTCTAACAGCCTGGGCCAATCGGCTTTGTTCTGCGCAATTGCTGACGTGGACTTTGCCGTTGTAGCGACGAGCGCAGTCATCGCAGCAGAGCAAAGCAGATCGCGTTTAGTCAACATAGTGCTGACTCCTCTTTAGGGACGATTGTGTTTGCGCGGTCCGACGCCGGTGTCGAAAGCCGGCGCTGGTTTATGGTTTAGACTGCAACCTTCGCTACTGGCGGAATCTTCCACGATCCATTGATGATCGAGGGGTTCTTCTCGCGCGGCCAATACAGACGCAGCATCAGGATGAAATCGCCGGGAGGCGACGGCAGCCAGTTGGATTCCTTGTCTTTGCCGGGTGTGTCCTTCTGGATGTAGAGGTCAACCGAACCGTCCGGGTTCGACTTGAGCTTCTCGCGCGCGCTGATCGAATAACGGTTGAGCGGGTTGTTGACGAAGAAATAGCCGGAGTCATACATCGTGAGCGACCAAAATCCCTCCGCCGGGGGCAACTGGCCCCTGGCGAAACGCATCACGTATTTGTTGGCGCCATTGTATTTGCGGCCCTCAGCATCCTTTTGTGAGGTCGGATAGACCGCGTCTTCTGGCCGATTGGCGCCAAGCCCGATCGCGGTGACGAGCGCGCGCATCAGGTAATCGGTTCCGTAGATGCCGGTCTTGGTTGTGAACGCCCAGCCGTTCTCGTCCGTAATAGCCTTGTTGATTTTGAACTGCAGCATGATCCGGTCGAAGGCGACTTCGGGCACCCGCTTGACGAAATCCGCCTTGAGCTTACTGGTGTCGAAATCCTCGCCGGGAACGATACCAATTTTGGCGAATTTCGCCAGCTGCGGCGCATCAGCCGCCGACGCCGGATTGTCCTTCATCAGCTTGCACAACAGCGTGAAGTACGCCAGCGCATCCATGCGGTTGACCTGCTCGCGCACCGCCGTCTTCATGTCAATCGATGGATCGACGGTCCCCGGAGGTGGTGTGTAGGGCTTGCCGTATGCGCTCAACGGCACCAGCTTGAACTCATCCTGCAGCTTGTGCACCTCGGCGTAATCTTGCGGCGTGCCGGTGCAGTAGATGCGCCCAAGCAGCCAAACGATGGCGGTGGGCGACTTGTATTCCTTGACTCCCGAGGGCAGCGAGCCCTTCCAGCCAGGGCCGGTGATTGCGTAGGTCTGCGCGCCAGTCCCAGTAGTGCGCTTGCCTGGGACCTGGAAGACACTGGTCCAGCCATCCAGCATCGGCAGCAAGAAATAACGACCCTTCATGTCGGGAATGCTGAGCACCCACGGCTCCTTGCCGACGTCGAAGAAAGATGTCGTATAGAGCGTGTCGGCATTCGGCGCGGTAACGTCGCGAAAGGATGCATCGGGATATTGCCGCAGCTTGATAATCTGGCCCATCGGTCCGCGTGTTCCGACCGGAGACGCTACATTGGTGATGACGCGCCGCGTCATTTCCATGGTCACAAGCGGATAGCCAAAAATGTAAGCGTCGGTGGCGAGCAGGAAATCCTCGACGCCCTCCTCGATTCCGAAGAACGAACCCAGTTCGGCACGGCTGATGGTGCTTGCGGAAGCGCCGGCCAGTAGGCTGATGCCGCCCAAGGTGAGATTTCGTCGAGTGATGTTCATTGAAAATTCCCGTTCAATCGGATTCGTTTGGTTCAGTTCAAAAATGCGCTGACGATTCCCCGATCGAGACGCCGTGCAAACGGGGAAGCGGTGCCTCCCCGCCTTTCGCAGGTCTCAATAACAGGGCGGATAGGGATAGTAGCCGCACGCCGGACGGGGATACGCGTATGGATGGTAGTACGCAGCCGCTCCATAAGCAGCCGCCCCGGCAGCGCCGGCATACATCGCGCCCCTGAACGCCGTGCGGCGGGCAACGCCGGCAAACGACATCGGCGTGAACGGCCGGCCTATGATATCGATGAAGAGCGCGGCCGCACCGTCGGCCCCGGCCAGATCGCCTTCAAGAACCTGGACGTTGAAGGTGAGTTTGTCGCCCTCGAGCTTCGGGTTCTTCAGCACCACAACGGCGTCCTTTACCGAGCCGTCCTTGCCGAGTACCGACACCGTTGCGTTGGGCGGGTTCTTGGCGAAGCTGTCATCACCGGATCCCCAATCTGCGATCACGTCCGCGGTTGGTTGATGACCCGCGGCGCGCACCGGACGGTCCGCGAAGATGATCGAACTCGGTGTCACGCCCGTCATGGTCAGCGCGTCACCCTGCAAGGTGGCGGCGCGCGAATTTAGTACGAACAGGGACGGCACGAGCTCGGAATTGGCTTTCCCTGAAGCCGCACCGATTGTTTTTATGCTGGGGGTTGCCGGAGCTGTCTGTCCGAGTGCCGCACCCGAACCGATCAACGCCGAAACCACCAGCAGTCCTGCAATCCGTGCCAGCTTTGCGCGCTTCATGTGTGCCTCTCCTGTTGTGAATGGGATGACCACGTCTGGGATGGTCACGCTCATTCACAACTATGAGGAGGGTTCGGGCGACTGGCTATGCAAAAACCGACAGCGCTAAGAATTGCTGAAACGATCCGAAAATGAAGAGTTGTCGGTGCGAACCGATTTTGCATAGCGCGTTCGGGCGCATATCCGCCAATGAGCGGTTGACGCCACCGAACGAGAGGGGCCGCCCGTGGTTATTATCCTGTGCCTTTATGTACTCGCGATGTGGCTGACATTTTCCAAGCTCAAGCTGGTCCGCTGGGGCTGGCTATCGGGGACTATCTCGATCCTGATCGGCGCGTTCATACTCGCGACATTCCTCGCGCTGTTCAATCATTTGACGCCATCAGGGAAGGTCACCGTCGCGGGCCGGGTGATCGAAGTGACGCCCAACGTCGCCGGTCAGGTGATCGCAATTCCGGTAAAGCCGAACGTAGCCGTGAAGTCAGGTGATATTCTGTTTCAGCTCGATCCGGCGCCATTCCAATATAAAGTGGCGCAACTGCAGGCGTCGTTAGCCGCGGCGAAACAGCAAACACAAATATTGAAAGCAAATTACGATCAGGCGACCGCGAACGTCGCCGGCCTCGACGCCCAATACAAGTACAATGCGAAGCGCCTCCAAGACATTCAGACGCTGTATGCCAGCGGATCCAACACCGAGTTCAAGGAGCAGGACACTCAGGTGCAGTTTGAGACGGTACGGGCACAACTCAACGTCGCCAGGGCAACCCAGCAAAGTGCCAAGTTGGCTTTGGATTCTGACTTACTCTCGCATCTTAGCGTTTTTGCTCTACTGCGGCCTCGGCCGATGGTTCGGTGCACGCAGCAGATCACATCCGGAGTTTGTTCGGGCCTCGGCCGGCGGGCCGCGACGAGGGTGAGAAATTGCAATGACGGGCGCGCCCGTAGTTTACATCGTGGACGACGATGCATCGTTTCGCCCAGCGATCTCCCGCGTGCTGAAGGCTTCGGGCTACGCCGTGGTCGATTTTGATTCGGCGTCTACCTTTTTGCAAAGCATCCGCGACGTCAAGCCGGGCTGCCTTCTCCTCGACGTGCAAATGCCTACGATCGGCGGTCTGGAGCTTCAGCAGGAGCTTAAAAAGCTGTCACATCAGTGGCCTATTATCTTCATGACGGCCCACGGCGATATCCCTATGAGCGTTCGCGCGATCAAGGCAGGTGCGGAAGACTTTTTGTCCAAGCCCATTCCCAAGCAGACGCTGTTGGAGGCGATCGAGCGCGCGCTATTACGACTTGAGGAGGCTCAGCAGAATCTAGGCCAGCTCAATGCGCTGAAGGCGCAAATCGCGAAACTAACTCCCCGCGAGAACGAGGTTTTTGCGCTGATGGTCCGCGGTAAGATGAACAAGCAGATTGCACATTTGCTCGGTACTTCCGAGCGAACCATCAAGTATCATCGACAGATGATCATGCAGAAGCTTGAAGTCGGTTGTTTTGCGGAGGCAGTCTCGGTGGCCGAGCGAACCGGGATCCTGACACCCCAGCCCTCGCCCGACGTCAAGAGCGCTTCATAGTCCTCGCCGCGCGAGCGCCCCGGCCGCCCCGCTGAGGGCCCCTCTACTAAAGGTTTTGCCCTCAGGTACAGTAGCGCACTGTCGCTCATGATGCTGAGTTGCCCCTGAGGTCCGGCGCTTTCGACGCGATCGCAGAATCGGGGGGCATTTGATGACTATCCGTTGTGCGTCAGCAACTCTTTTAGACGCTTCAGGCCAACCGACGATCCGAACCTGGCGCGATCTCGTGGTCCAAGCCGAGGCAATCGCTCTGGCAGAACTCGATTCACCGCTGCACATTTCGGCTCTCTGCAAAGCCCTTGCCGTCAGCGAGCGTACGCTGCGCAAGGCATTCCACAAACTCCACGGTGTACCCCCTTGTCGTCATCTGCGCATGCAGCGGCTGCTGCAGGCGAGGCGCGCGCTATTGTCCTCCGACAGCAGCCTCACGACGGTTACGGAGGTTGCCACCTGCTATGGTTTTGCGGAATTGGGCCGGTTCTCGGTTGAATATCGCAGCATTTTTGGAGAAAGCCCTTCGGAGACTCTGCAGCGAAGGTCGCAAGCCGAAGCCAGTAAGTCGCCTGAACGGCCGAAATACTCATCATCACCGCGACAATATCGGCCCGTAGCTGTGGCACATCCCGCATTCAATTAGCGTATCCGAAGTGGCATTCCGGCAACAACGAAGATGAAATTCTGCACCGCGTCGAATCTGCATAGCCGCGGCATATGGTTTTCTCGCTACGCTGACCCGAAGTTGACTTTGAGGGGCAAACGGATGACGCGCGAACAATCTCAGCAAACCCCAAGCTTTCGCCCCAGGAATGCCAGCGCAGCCATAGTGATAGCACTGCTGGCTGCCCTTCCGAGCGTGTCCCGCGCCGACGAAGGCGGCGTTTCGTACTGGCTGCCTGGCCGGTTTGGCAGCCTCGCAGCCGCTCCCGCCGTACCTGGCTGGTCGATGGCTGCGGTCTACTATCACACCACTGTCGAGGCTTCTGGGGCGGTGGCTGCGGC
>NZ_JADPJC010000150.1:0-3236 GCF_023073215.1 Bradyrhizobium sp. 35 | reverse complement strand
GGCGACCTGTATCCGCAGGCAACGCTGAAGTGGAATGCCGGCGTGCACAATTACATGACCTATCTGACGGGTGACATCCCCGTCGGCGCCTATAGTTCGACCCGCCTTGCCAATCTCGGCATCGGCCATGCCGCCGTCGATGTCGGCGGCGGCTATACCTATTTCAACCCGGCGGCGGGCCAGGAGTTTTCGGCAGTCGCGGGCTTTACCTACAATCTGAAAAACGACGCCACTAACTACCAGAACGGTATCGACTTCCATGTCGATTGGGGAATGTCGCAATTTCTCTCTAAGCAGTTTTTCGTCGGGCTTGTCGGATATAGGTACCAGCAGATCACCGACGATTTCGGCCAGCATCCGATCCTCGGAGGTTTTCGATCGCGCGTACTTGGTATCGGCCCCCAAGCCGGGATCCTGTTTCCCGTCGGCGACATGCAAGGATACCTGAACCTGAAAGCCTACGGTGAGTTCGCGGCGGAGAACCGGCCATCAGGCTGGAATACCTGGCTGACGTTTTCGGTCTCGCCGATGGCGCCGACCAGCACCGTGACGGCGACGAAGCGCCGGATCGTGAAGTGACGCGATAGACCGATATTACTGTTGGGTGGCCCCTGTCGGGGAGACCGCCGTCGAACGGACCAGCATCCGACGGTGGCTCATCAGATAGTGTAGCCTGTGGGCCGCAAGTCCCAGCGCAGCCATCTCGGCGCTGTCGGCGTTTTCGCCGGCGTTCTTCGTAAGCTCCTTCTTCAGGATATCGTCGATACTTTTTTCGATATCCTCGAGTTCGGCGTCGCTTTTCGCATTCCTGATCTCGTTGCCAAGCTCGTAGAGGGGCTCCAGCATGCTCTCGGACCCGGTGCCGGATCGGGCGAAGCGCCAGGCCGCCACGAGGATGGAGATCAGCGTGCCCAGCAGCAGCGAAGCGTAATAGAGCTTGTCATCATACTTATCGAGAAAACTCTGCTGACTGCCGTTGTAATAGGTTGCGGCGCCCGGATGGATCGGAATCAGCGCGTCCGCATCCGTGCTCGGTGCTGCGGCTTGGCCCAATATTGGAAATTGCGACAGTAGGTCCCGTTTCGCATCGACCAGCGACTGCGTCAGATCGGTGATCGCATCGGCATTGACTGACTTGTTGGCGACGAGAAAGTAGGAAACTCGCAACGACGTCAGGTCATCGGAAGGGATCGGAGGTGCGCCCCGTAAGGTGCCCTTCGGGATGTCATAGCTCTCGTAGTACTGCGCAACGTTGGCGACCGCGCCGGCCGCTTCGATCTCGATCAGCTTTGCGGCCGAACCTTTGGCGCGCTCCTGCTGAAACAATTGCCTCGCCTTCGCGAGGTATCCTTCCGTCAGCGGAATAACCGTCAGCAAGGCGTGAACTTTTCCCGACGCGAGCGCACCTGCGGCGTCGTTGAGGCTAACATCTTGAAAACTGACCCTGGCGCCGTCGAATTGATAGACCTGCTTCAGCGCCTCGACTACTGGCCGGTTGATCGCTCCGCCGACGACGCCGATAGCCCTGTTGCGGAGATCGCCCAGACTGTCGGCGCTTGCAGCCGATGGGGCCATCATCAAGACCACGCCGTGGGTCAGGAGCAACACGCTTCTTGCGTCAGCCAAACCGCTTGTGTCGCCGCGAACAATGGCGAGGTCCACCTTCTGCGCAGCCAGCATTTCGGCAGCCTTTGCCGATGTAGCGGCATCGCTGACCTTCAACCGAACATGCGAGTTCGATGCCGTCAGGCGCGCGGAGATCGCCGAGATCAGTGCCAGCGCCTCGCCATCCGCCGACCCGGCGGCCACCGTAAGCACAACGGGCTTGGCGAAATAGCGATACGCGAACCATCCACCACCGATCGCCGCGGCTGTCGCTGCTCCGACAATCGATGCCCTGAGCCATCGCGGCCACAGGTTGATCGCTGGACTCGCCATCGGGTTCAAGGCGCCAAAGCCAGCGTGAGCCCCGAGATCCCCAGCGACACGTTCAAACCCGCCTGCCCCTCCACCGACAACGGTTGCAAAGCAATCGTTCGATTAGAGCCGCCAAAGAGGACGTTGGCTCCGATACCTACCCCGACGGTAATGTCGCCACTGGCCCCCACATACTCACCAGCCAACGCCCCGATCGGCGCTCCTTGGCTAGGAGCAAACACGCCCCATGCCATCAGTCCACCTGCGCTGATTCCGAGTTCGAGCCCGACCGTATTCATCGCGCCATTGTAGTCCTGAGGCGGATATCCCCCGTTGGGCACATACCTGCAGCTCATCCGCTGGCTTTCCGCAATAATTAGTCCAATGCTCGGAGCAAGGTTACAGGTCAACATCCCCGCCTGGACGCCCGGTGGCGGCTGCTGGGCCGACGCAAACGCGGGAGCAAGAAGTATCGTGGCGGCAAGGCTCATTACGCGGAGGAAATGGTAGCTGAGCATGATGGATCACTCCCTGGGAGGCTCACAGCGCTGGCTTTACAGATGACCCCGCTCGGGCCGATATCCGCGAGTAGCTATACGAGGCGGCCTAGTCATCCGCCTATGCGATATCCGACCATCATCGACGTGCGCCGCTGATAATTTACCCACCGATCCAAGGCTCAATGCAGACCGCGCCGATTTTGCATAGTCGACCCGTGGATGGTGCGTTACGTGACGGGAGTAAGTCGGGGGCCTATTCGCCCGGGCCTGTCTATGAACGGGGTGTCCGCCCAATGTTGACAGATACACCTTCCGTAACCCAGCTATCTCACGTCATATCACAGTCAGCGGCCCCCGCCTTCCTGCTGGGCGCACTGGGCGCCTTCATCGCTATCCTGATCTCCCGCCTGAACCGGATCGTTGACCGGACGGTGATCCTCAATGGCATTCCCGATGACGACACAATCCGATCCCGGCTCAAGGCCGATCTGCCACGTCTGATGCAGCGCGCGGCGATGATGAATCGGGCGATCTTCTGGGCCGTGATCGCAAGTATCTCAGTGACGCTTCTCGTGATCGTCGCTTTTGTAACGGCGTTCTTTCAGCTGCAGCACGAACGCGGCGTGGCCCTCTTCTTTGTTGTTTCGCTCGCCGCGTTTACAGTCGCGTTGGTCGACTTCGCTCGTGAAGTCCGGATTGCGCTGAGTGAATATGACCACTACGGCTGAAGTCGCTATCGCAGCCACTGCCCCATTTGGAGGCAGGTCAGCAAGCTGACGTAACTCGGCGTCCCACCAATGCTCTCTTGCGGCACACAGC
>NZ_JADPJC010000137.1:0-737 GCF_023073215.1 Bradyrhizobium sp. 35 | reverse complement strand
GATCGGCGGCGTCAACACGACTGTTGCGCAAATGCAGGCGCAATTGGAGAGCGCCACTTGGGAGCTGGCGCAAACAACGATCCGCGCGCCTGCCGACGGCTTCGCGACGGCGGTGGCCCTGACGGTGGGCGATCGCGCCTTCCAATTGCGGTCAGCCATGTCGTTCATCGTGGAGAATGAAATTACAATTGTCGGGGTCTTTGCGCAGAACGGATTTCAGACCATCAAGGCCGGCGCACCCGTCAACATCGTGTTTGACAATGAGCCAGGGCGCATCTATCACGCCAAAATCACTGAAATTCCGAAGGGAATAGGCCAAGGACAGATTGCCGCATCCGGGACGTTGGCGCGGACTAATGCGATTGGCGGCGCGTCGGGCTTTCCGGCGGTGATCTCCATTCCGGATGAAATCAGCGGCGACTCGCTCAGGCTCGGCATGTCTGGAAACGCAACTGCGTTTGCTCCAAATGCGGGGGTTATTGGGATGCTCGCCTCCATTCTGGTCTGGGTCAGCTCATATACGGCATACCTGTAACGAGCCTCCGGACCCGACTGGCACAAAGTCATATCAGGCCAGGCGATCAGGCTTGCATATTGCATACATGCCCGCTCCGCGTTGACCGCTGGGGGCGCAACCGCTTACTCTCGCATCTTAGCGTTTTTGCTCTACTGCGGCCTCGGCCGATGGTTCGGTGCACGCAGCAGATCACATCCGGAGTTTGTTCGGGCCTCGGCCG
>NZ_JADPJC010000145.1:0-11784 GCF_023073215.1 Bradyrhizobium sp. 35 | reverse complement strand
GTCGAGCGCCTGCGCGTCGCATTGCCGACGCTCCAGGCGCGGGCCGAGGACTGGCAACGCCGCGCAGGCCGCGTGGTGCTGACGAACTGCCAGTCCGATGACAGGCGCACGCGCCTGTGCGTCCGCATCGACCTGAGCGCGCCGCGGTTCGGCCCGCGTGGCGAGTACGCCGTGCTCGACGGCTACTGAGTGCGCAGCGGGCCGTTCGGAATGACGATCGGGTGCATGAGCCTACCGCATGGATGGCACTCGCCGTGACGGACCCGGTCCGGAATCGGAAGGTGGCCTTGCCCTCGCCCGACCCTGCCTCCCGGCAGCTCTTTGCGACGTTTCCGCTGGCCGCTGACCGCTCCAAGATTGCGCTTTCTGAGATCCTCTGTCCGTGGGCTCGAGTTTTTTGAAGGCACCCCCCCCGGTTCGGCCGCCCTTCGCGATCCAAGCCCGCCAAGCGGCATCCACGATGGTGATGCGGTTGGGATCATTGCGCCGGCCGAGAAGGCGGCGCTCCTCGACGTGGAGAAGCCCGGAACGGGCAGCCGTCCGGATCGCGTTGCGTGCCGTCGAGGCCGACACCCCGGCTCGCGCCGCGATGGCCGACACGCACAGTTCACATGCGCCGCGCGCCCGCACCTCGTCGGCGATGATCCGTAACGCGGCGAGTTCGCCAGTCGTGTGCCGGGCCGCGAGCGCCGGGGGCATTGGACCAGAGGCAGCCAAGGTCCGCCGTCGCTCTAGTGACCGAGCGCGATCCGGCGAGCGCTGATGGCGTTTCGGGGGGAAGATGGACGGTCGGCCCGGCGGGGCGTCGCTCCGCGGCCGGGAGCTAGCAGGCCTTCGCGGCGGCACGGGCGCGGCCGGGATGACCGTCCGCCCCTCGATCAGCGCCGACAGCGCCTCGGCCTCGGCCTCACTCACCTGGCCCGCCCCGAAGGCGCGCCACAGCAGCGCCGCCACCTCGGGCAGCGCGCCCCGGGGCGCAACCTCGACGGCGCGCCTAAGTTCTTCAGCGAACATGTCCCAGCCCTTGCGGGCCACGGCACAGCAGCGAGCATCGCCTTAGCGGGCGACACCCTTCCACAGAACGAGCAAGACCGTTGACGGGATTGGCGTCCCGTCTTGACCCCTAAGGGTGCTCGTGAGACTGTCGGGAGGTGTTTGATCCCCCGCCGGTCTCTATGAGATCGGTCCACGGCCTCTCAGGTTGGCGCCTGAGGGGCCGTTGCTTTTTCTACGTTGCCGTCGTGGCGGTTATCTCCTCGAACCGGCACGAGTCCGGCATTCGCCCACCATCCCCGTACCGACACAGGCAGTCAACACGGCTACGGTAAGCCCTCCCTCGACGGGGGTCTCGAAAGGGCGGTCAGATACCCTTTCGAAAGAGTTATGGACACACCCTCTCGTCCGTCTCATTCCGAGTGACCGAGGGGCTGTCATGAGCGAGGTGTCGAAGGGGGTTTCGTCCCGCATCATGACGTATGCGGAGATCGAGGAAGCATTCTCTCTGAAACCGGCTTCAGCTCGGCAGCTCGTGCGCCGACAGGGCTGGCGTAGGCTCCCCGGTAACGACGGTAGGACCCGGATAGAGATCCCTATCGAAGAGTTTGAGCGGGCTCTCAAGAGAGGTGTCGAAACCCCTCTCGATGAAAGCGAAATCGATGCTGAGCCTCCTGTCGAAGGCCCTCTCGAAAGGACCTTCGTTGCCTTCCTAACCGCCCATATCGAACGGCTCGAGCGGGCTCTCACAGAGGCGCAGCAAGCTCTGTCGCAGGCGGTAGCTGACAGGAGCGCCGAGACTGAGAAATCCGATCACTTAGTCGGGGAGGTCGCCGCTCTCGCTCGGCAACTCGCCCAGGTCGTTGAGGAGGCCGGGGGTCGCGAGCGCGAGCTGCAAGCGCGATTAGCATTGGCCGATGCCGCAGCGGCTCAATCACGGGTAGAGTTGAGTGCTTTGGAGAAGAGAGCCGAAGCGGAGACCGCCCAGGCCCGCGCCGAGCTGGAAGCCTGGAAAGCACGCCCATGGTGGCGTCGGCTCGCCGGCTGAACCGCAGTTGTGCACCAGTCCGGATCTGGGAGGCTGTAAGTTCGTAGATCGTCGTGGGTACGGGTGTCCGTCATGAACGAGAGATCGCGTCGCCCACCACAGGAGCCAGGGCGGCCGGGATCCTACTGCAAGCGGCGTGCGGTCTCTGGTACCGGCAGATCGCGGCGGGCGGCCTCGGGGGCTTCCTGGCGGTCCGTGACCCAGATTATCGCAGCGCGCTCGGCCGCGGTCACAACCCGCCCTGGGCCTGCTGCACGGGCTTCCGAGATCAGGGCCTCCAGGGCCGATCTCAGCTCATCTGTGAAGGCGTCGTCGTTCACCCGGTTTGGACCTTTGGTATTTCGTCTACGCCAACTCGGGGTCATCGCAGAGGATGTTCGAAAACGTACGCTAAGCGCCCATACCTATGCAGATTGACAGCGCGGAGACGAACGTTCTCTCTCCGCCTCGTGTCCCGAGATCTCGCCTGCTTGCTTACCAGCATGAGCCGCTGCTGCACGCTAAGTTTTTAGGAAGCCAAGATCATAAATCATCGGTGCTAGCTTCGATGTCAGCGTCTCGTAGGTTGAGTCAAAGACAGCAAATTCGGTTTCGATTTTGTCTTTCTGTTCCTCGCGTCGACCAAGAGCGGATCGGATCTGATACCATCCAACATCGGGGCGATTGAGTTTGAGGCTTTGACGAACGCTATATACATCGGTGATGGAGAAATACGTTTGCCAAAGGATTTTACCTGCTCGTAAGACTGCGGAAGCCTCAACCGAAAACTTCTTTTTATGTAGGTATTGAACCATAAAATCTGATTCAAATCGGTCAGGTGCATTAACTTCAGCCTCGGTGAACGGAATAAAGTGATTGACCAGACTCCATTGGCGACCATTCCACTCCAATCCGTTCGCGCCAGCCGTCAGATTTTGTGTGCTGAACAACATCCAGACTAAGCAGTCCATCTTAAATTCTTCAGTAAGAGGCTCATCAGGCTGTAAGAACTGATCCCGATCATTGAGCCACGACGGCTTAACTAGACGCCGTACCGCAAACACAACTGCCGATTTCCAGAGATTTTCCTTGGTGACGAAAAAACCGCCTGCGCTACAGTACCCTGATGATAGCAAGGCGGTAAGATTTGCGTGTTGAACATCACCACCGGGCGCAATCATTCCGCCGATCGCTCCGTCTGCCCATTTAGTGCCACGCACATCTTTAATACTAGTCGTTGGCACGAGCGCGCCTTTCAAGGGCAGGGCGTCATCCTTATTAGACCTTGCCCGCTTAATCCAATTGCTCAGAAATCGCTCACTTGGTAGATTATAGAATTGCTTTTCGCCAATTGCTTCGCCTTTTTTATTAAGAACCTCCGCAACTATGTTTGTAATTGGTGTCTTCTTTTTTGCGGAATTATCGGTTTCCCAAATAAGGAAGCCAATAGGGAAATTCCCATTTAGACCATCGAATGCTTTGCTAGGCACCAAGAAACCGCCGAGATAAGATGCATTCCAAAACGACCTGAATGGCTCAAAATTTGGAGCATTTACATATTTCAAGGTACTGAACATAGCCAAGGTAGCGTTTGGTATCTCTTTGGCGATCCGCACTAGAAATTGCACGAATAGTTCGCGCGAAGCGTATCCAAAATCACTGATCGTTTTAGCAATCTGCGTCTTTGAAACGCTTTTTTTGCTCTCTGAATTTTTCCCACGAGAACTTGTGATGTTATCTATGTTTGCAGCTTCTGCATATGGCGGATTGATAAGTATCAGGATCTTTCGACCTTCGGCGATTGCCTGCCGCAGAGCGGGCGGCACTTTGTTGGTGAGGCTATAGTCAATTCTGCCATCAGCCGTAATGTCATCATTGAGATAATCATATTGAAACCGAGTGGCGGAAACGCAGGTTCTAGTAGCTTTCATAACATCGACGTCAGCTTGATCTAATGTACTCATAAAAACGTTTCGCGGGTTGGAATGCTTGGTTTCCAAGTTCCCAACGCCGCAGCACATGTCCCAAACTATGTAGTTCTTCTGCCAGTTCTTCCCAAGAACGTCGGCTAACTTATCGTAGGCTTTATCAACCACGTGGAGTGGAGTATAGAAAGCGCCCTTGAAGCTACGCTCGTCTAGCGGGATTAGGGAGTCGCGACGCTCTAATAAGTAATTGCGATACTCCTCATCTGGTGGGCGGTGATAAATTGACCAGAACTGACGGTAACCCTCACGATTACCTAGTTTATAAAGTTTACCGTCGAGGGAAAATACGGGCGCTTCTCCTTGATGGAGAAGTTCGGCCGGCAAGTTTTCATGAGTCGCCTTGGTTCCGTCATGCATGATGTCGGCGAAAAAGAGAAGGGCATATTTATCTACCGGAGCACCGCCGATTTCCCGACCGATCATCTCGACCCATTTATCGAAAACTTGCTTCAAATTATCTGGCGTGATCGAAATGCGGATAATATCGCCCTTTGTCAGAGCGGCTTTTACAGTACTGATGAATTCATCTTCGTGCGTCGCTATCCTGAACGAGACCATCCTTGTTCCAATGAACGCGGATACTTGGTCGAGCGCCTCCTTCGGGAATTTAGTAGCCGACTTGCCCCATTTTATCGTCTTCTTTTTCAAAAATGGAATAACATCAGCGGTCTTCATCAGAGCCGCCTTCTCAGTATCCATTACTGCCAGGAACGGTGGTAACTCGTCCCCTTTATTCAACCCATCCTGCACATAATGCAGAAGCTGGGTGAACATCTTATAACTTGAGTCCTTGCCGTGATGTTTAGCCTCGAACCACATTTCCTTCGTACGAATATCAATTAGCCCTTTGGTATATTTCTTCAAGCCTAACGCCTGAATGTAAACATCTTTGACGTCTTCCTCGCTGCGGACATCTTGTAGTTTTTTGTACAGAGACATTATGTTCCCGCTGGACCATGCCCGATGCACGGTAGACATCGCCGTTCGCATATGCCGTGGCAAGCGCTGTGGCAGCGTCGTGAATATCCTCACCCATGGGGTTCTCGTAGTCGAGGGCGGCGGAGACAACGCCTACTGGACACGCGTCCTCGTCACGTAGAAGGGGACCCAAAACTCAGTTCGAAACCACGAGGCGTAGGCCCTGGCGCGGGAGATACGCGCGCTCAACGTCGGCTTCGTTCGCAGCCAGAAGGCGCGCCAAGTCAGACAAGCTGTATCCAAGCTCGTTGCAGTGATACTTGATGATATCTCTAAGGCGCCAAGGTTCTTCTACCTGTATTTCGTATGGCTCACCCTCGTTGAAAGATTTATTATACTGAACATTCATGTTTTTGTACTGAGAATCAGTAATTAATTTTAGGTCGTAAGTTCTTTTAATCAAGCTTTTTATAGAGACCTTCCAGTACGCTTTCACTCTACCGAGAGCAGTAATCTTAGGAGATATCAAATATGATTTGATATCCGAGGCAGGCATGAGGAAAGCCGCAGCGAAGCGGTGCGCCTCCTCTTCCATCTTCTGATCGTCGTCAGGCACGGTGTGCATAACGATGTGTCCAAGCTCGTGCGCGAGCGAGAAACGGAAGCGGTCCCCGGCAACATCCTTGTTCATGAAGAAGAGCGGTGGCATGCCCTCCGAACGGAAGCTGATGCCGTCCAGAAGCTTGGTGTGGAAGCTCGTCATGATGACGATGCCGCCCGCCTGCTCAATCGTATCAACCACGCAGGCGACCGGCCCACGCGGCAGCATCCAGTACGCGCGCAGCCGCTCGGCGACCTTCTCTGGCGTGAGGCCGCTCTCGTCCAGGTCGATCTGAGGGATCGGCTTGGCGACTTCCAGGTCGTAGGAGCGCAAGAGCCTCGCCACGTGCTGACGCCGGATGTTGATGACCGCACCGATCCGCGCGAGTGGCTTCGCGCCGAGCTTCGTGCGCTTGCGGTAGTGAAAGGCGGGGAACCCGATCGCGCGCTCGCGCTGATGGAAGAAGGCTGTAGGGAAGCGGAGTGCCTTCGCGAGGTTGCCCAGCACCTCGTCGGAGGGTTGGCCGATCAGGCCGTGTTCGAGCTTCGAGATGAGCGCCTGCGTGACAGACGCCTCTCTCGCCAGATCAGCCTGGGTCATCTCGCGCGCCTCACGCGCGAGTCTCAGCATGTCAGCGTTGAAGACCGCGTCGGTCACTTAGCGTCCTCGTCTCGCACGCGCCGCCTCAAAGTCGGTCCGACCAGTGTCAGGGATCCGCTCCGGCGTGATGTCCACCCACGCAGCCTGGGCTTCCGTAGCGGTGACCTGCGCCGTCCAGATCACGTCCTTGCCGATCTGCCTGACAATCATCACCCGCTCGATCGCGGCCCCGGCGGCATCCATTTGGTAGCCCGCATACAGACGCACGGCCGCCTCGGGCAGATCGAGGAGGGGCATCTCGTCGTCATAATCCTGCTGTTGCAGGGTCTGGTAGTTAGCGTGTTGGCCTAACCCGTTCACCTTCTTGACCCGGATCAGCGCCTGATCCCGGTAGTTGAGCAGGTGAAGCCCCCGGCGATCCAGGAAGTTCACCCCAGGCGTGCCGTCGAAGCGGTCCATCAGCGCTCGTTCGGCGTGGTCGTAGATGCAGCACGCGGCAGCGCGATCACTGTGCTGCGCACGAACCGCATCCGAGTACCCGTCACCGTTGTAGGTGGCGACCGCCTCGTACAAGGCGTCGTGGATGCCGAGCAGCAGGGGCTCGATGATCGCCATCTGGCGCGACTGGTCTTCTTCCACGTCCATAAGGCCCTCTCCATCCGGCAGCACGTCGCGCCCTTGGAAGGATATGGCGGAAAATATAACCGTTTCAATAACCGAGCCGCAACTCCTTGTCGGGCCTTACGCTTTGGACTCCTGGGCGTCCCAGACGAGAGCCCTGGAAGCGCTACAATCCGATCTCGACAGCGAGATTGTCGGCGAACAGGGCCCCCTCACGGACGTACCGGCGCAGGGTGCTGAGCGAGGCGTGACGGGTCTGGTGAGCGATCCGGATCTCGCCAACCCCGGCATGGGCGGCCGAGGTCGCGAACCCCGCCCGCATGGAGTGGCCCGCATAGGCCGCCGCGTCGAGCCCGGCGGCGCCAGCGCGGCGCTGGACGATCAGCGCGACGGCGTTGCCGGACAGCCGCCCGCCGAGGCGGCCGTGACGGTCGACGGCGCGGAACGCCGCCCCCTCGGCGATCCCGGTCGCGGCAAGCCACGCCGTGTAGGCGGCGGCCGGACACGTCGCCTGTCCCGTGCGCCCGACCGCGAGCACCGCGCCGCGACCCTCGGCGTCGGTCTTGCTGCGCCGGATCGTGACCCGCAGGCCCTCGGGCAGGACGGCGATGTCGGCCACGTCGAGGGCGGCCAGCTCGGAGCGCCGCAACGCGGCGGCGGTGCCGACCAGGAGCAGGGCGCGGTCGCGCCGGTCGGCGAGGCCGTCGCCGAGCCCGGCGAGCACCTGCTTCAGGCGCGGCACGGTCAGGGCCTCGGCGCGGCGCTGGGCGGAGCCGCGCTCGCGCCGGAGGCCCGCCAGCACGTCGGCCACGGCCGGGTGGCGCACGTCGAGGCCGAGCCCGGCCCGGCGGTGCCGGGCGGCGAGGCTGCTCACCCGCCGGGCGAGGGTCGCGAGCGACAGCCGGTCGGCGCAGTCGGCGAGGTAGAGCCCGACCACGGCCGGGGCGGCGGGCAGCGGTTCGAGGCCGCGGGCGGCGCACCACCCCGCGAATTCCCGCCAGTCGGCCTCGTAGGCGCGGAGCGTGTTAGCGGCGCGCGCCTGCCGAGCGAGTCCGGCGGCGCGGGCGGCGACCGCTTCCAAGTCGAGCGCGGGGCCGATTGCGGTCTCTGCGACAGGGGTAGGAAGGGTGGTCACGGGGAACCCACGTCGTTGGAGGTTTCGGTCGCCAGCAGGTTCTGGATGAGCGTTCGGTGCGTGTGGTTGATTGAGAGGGTCCAGTCGATCTCGCACAGGAGGCGCTCGGCGCAGGTCCGCGCCTTCGTGCCGGGGTCGAGGCCGTGGAGGAGGTGAACTTGCCGTTCGCGCCGCCGCTCAGTCTCGGCGATCTCCCGATCTGCGTCCGCGAGCGCGTCATCGAGGAGCGATGAGGCCGGGACGGGCGCGACGGTCATCCCTGACCCCTCAGGTCCTGGAGCTGGAGTCGGGCCTCAAGGACAAGGCGTAGTTTCGCGTCGGCGAGATCGAGCAGATCCTGGGCGCTCGCCGGGAGGTCGGGGCGTTCCAGGGCCTCCTTCAGCACCCGCTGTTCCTGACGCAGGCCGTCCAGGGTGCGCATGTCCTCCGACATCAGCCGGTCCTGCTCGGCGGTGTCGGCCCCATCCCGGATTAGGGCGAGGAGCCCAGCAGTCCGCGCGGCCGAGCGCATCTCGATCGCGGCGATCTCCCGGCGCACGTCCCGGAGCATCTGCTCCAACAGCGCCACCATGACCGACTCCGTCTTGACCTCCGATAAGCGTCATTATCACAGCCCAGAAGACGCCACCCCGCGGCTGCCCACACCCTAGGCAGCTCCTTCACGAAACTGTGAATTGCCGCCAATTCGGGCTTTGGCGAGCCGCCAAATTCCATTAGGTTACTTTTAAGAATGTATTCACATGTGGCCAGTGAAGTCCATCGACTTCACTGGGGTGGCGAATGCCCCTCCACATGTGACGGGTCTCTCCCGTCTTTATGATGTCGTTCTTGCTCCTTGTAGCAGTATTTCTCAGCTTTTTCAAGATACTGTCTGCCGGTCCGGCCCACTTATCCAATGGTCTCCGCTCTGTACTTTCGGCAAAGAGCGATATTCATAGACGGCCTCGCAACTGGAAATGCCGGGGCCTCACATGTCCAACTCCAATCAGAACGAAGACCGCAAAGATCAGAATGCCTCCGCTGCGCCGGAAGCTTCAAACCCGCTGCGCCCTCATGATTGTCGATATCTCGTACAGGTCAGGAGAGCCGGTCACCTTTCATGGGAGTGCCGCAAGGAGAATGCCCTTCTTCTGAGTACCGCGACGTACGTTGCGGGCGTCCCCGTTCCGGAAGACGTGCGGATCGAACTCTGGGAATGCGAGATCGAGGATTTCGAGATCGATACCTGGGACCGCGTGCGGCTCCTCAAGCGTGACAACAAGGAAATCACGCCCGAGGACGAACGCGCGTTTGAGCGGATCCGGGTGCGCGTTGACCGGTGTCTGACCTGTCGGTGCAAGGTCCCACCGAACGTCGATGACGGGCCGAATTTCGACCGTACCATCGGCGATCTCATCATCGACGCGCGCGCCAAGAAAGACGCGGAGGCCAAGCCCGCTCCCGTCGTTCCTCAGCCGGCTCCGGCTCCGGTGCCGCCGAACCTCACCCCGAAGGCCGAACAGAAGCGCAAGCCCAAGTCCCGCAAGCCGGTTCGGAACGATGGGTGGGGCAGGGACTAGCGCGCCGGCCCGTGGATCGGCCGCTCAGCGGCCGATCCCACGTCCACGATCTCGCCGCATCACGGCGCGGACCCTCAGTAACTCCTGTTCGATACGATGGCGCTCAATCTCCTCTCGACGCAGGTCGCGCTCACGTGCCGAGGCCTGCTCACCATCTCCCAAAGCCAAGCGCCGCTCAGCTTGTTCGTGCCTCAACGCGCGCTGTCGTTCCTGTGCCTTGATGCGCTCATCGGGAGTCAGGCGCTCCCCTTCGCCGCGTGCCAAGCGACCCACCGACACCGCGAGGTTGGTATCCCGCAGCGAGGCCATGGCACCTTCGCTCAAGCTTTGACGCAGGCGGTCGCCGAGTTGCAACCGAAACTGCGCGGCCTTTCGGAGCAGCGTGCGCAGGGTCGCGGTCAGCGTTTGTCGGCGGGCACGCTCAATCCGGAGCGCGTCTACGGCCTCGCCTTGGTCGGTCTGAATGCCAGCGCGGGTTCGGAGGTGGTGTCCCCGCCCGAGCTTCGGCTCCGGCTTCCGATCAAGCACGAAAACCGCTGCGTCGGCTTCGTCCGCCTTCTCCGTGTCACCGCTGGCGCGCGCATCGGCAGCCTCAGCCTTGGCGTCCTCGCATTGTGCCGCGAGCGAGAGGTGGCTGACCCGCGTCGGCGCTCCGGCACGCTCGAGCGCTTCGTTCAGATGCGAAGCCCACGCTTCACGGAGATGCAACAGGGTGTCTCGAGCGTCGAGAGCTTTTTCCTTGCCTTCGAACCCATCGGGACCGACGCGACGAGTCGAGATCAGCACGTGAGCGTGCGGATTGCCGCCGTCCGGATCGTCTTTTCCCGTCCGTCCGTCGTGGTGCGCGATGTCCGCGACAAGACCGAGCGCGACAATCTCCCGCTCGACGAACGCGCGGACCAGCCGGACGCGATCCTCGACGCTCAGCTCGCGCGGCAACGAGAGTACGGCCTCTTTCGCGAGCCTACTGTCGACCCGGCGTTCGCTCGCCTCCACCATCTGCCAGAGCTTCTGGCGATCCGTGCGAGCCCATGCCGGTGCGCTTGGGGGAGCGAGGAGTTCGCGCGACGAGACGCCCTTGCGCCGCCTGTAGTCGAAGACTTGGCCGCGGCGGGCGCAGACCATCCGGGTGCCGGAGCGATAGGCGGCTGCGGCGACGGCCGAACGCCCGCCGGAGCGGCCGATCACCTTCAGCTCGAAGCGGTACAGCGCCATCCCGTCACCGCGCCCTGTGCGCACATACGTGGTCCAGCGGCCCGACGCTGGCTCGGTTTCAGGGTGAGGAACCCTGACGTCCGGCGCCTAAGCGCCGGACTGGGGGGAAGCCGTCCGGCGGGGCGCAGCCCCTGAGGACCGCGGGTGTCGGACGCAGTCCGAGACGTAACCGCGCCCTTCGGGACTCAACCCTAGCTTTGCCCGCCCCTCGAATGCAACTCTCAAAAAGCGAGCTTCGAACATGGACACGACCGAGACCAAGCCGAAGCGCATCAAGCGCACCCCGGAACAGAGGCTGACGGCGCTTGCCGCTGAGACCGCACGTGTGGAGGCAGAAATCCAAGCCAGGGATGAACGGGAGGCGAAGGTCGTCGGCGCTGTTGTGATCCGATGGGCCTACGACAGCCCTGCCAATGCCAAGCAGCTGGTCTCGATCATCGACAACGACGGTCTTCCGGATGTGGACCTCCGAAGGGTCACCGACCTTCTCGGCCGCCTGCACATCTTCTCCATGAGACAGGATCCTGTTCCGCCCACCGAGACGGAGCACTCGTAGGACCCTGCCGACAATGGACGGCGCGAACTCAACCGACCCCGTCATTGAGTTGCTCGACACGCTCAAGGCAGTCCGCCGCGACGTGGACCGACTCGGGCAGGACATGCAGGGGACGCTCAAGGCCGCACAGGCGGCCGAGATGGCGGCTGCAAAACCTCGTACCCTCACCCTCGACGTGTCGGCCCTCGGGCCGGCCTTCGGAACGCTGTCCGACCGCGTCGCGTCGTTGGACACGACGGTCTCCGCGCTCGGGGCCGACCGACTGCGCAGCGAGGTCGTGGCCGCGCTGCACGACGCGCGCGGTGAGATCGACGCAGCGACGCACGGGGTTCGACAGGCAACGGCTCGGCTGACACTTCGCCTCACCGCAGTTCTGAGCCTCGTCGTGCTGGGCGCCACCGGCGCACAGTTTGCCGGCGTCGCCGCGTCTACCTTCTGGGGTCAGGCGGAACGCGCCCGCCTCGCCGCCGAAGTCGAGCGCCTGCGCGTCGCATTGCCGACGCTCCAGGCGCGGGCCGAGGACTGGCAACGCCGCGCAGGCCGCGTGGTGCTGACGAACTGCCAGTCCGAT
>NZ_JADPJC010000175.1:0-12301 GCF_023073215.1 Bradyrhizobium sp. 35 | reverse complement strand
CGCCAGAAAGCGGGGCAGCTGATGGCGTTCGATCCTTCAACGCTACATCGAGAAGCGCAGAAAGCGCCGCAAGTGCATCGATCCTAACAAGCGGCTGAGCTGTCAGAAACCCGGCGTCATGGCATGCCGTCCGGTCGAACATCCATGCGGGAACTTCCAGCCAACGGTCTGCTTGCGATCCGTCCAGGGTGCAGCGAAAAACGACATCGTCGGCCTTGTCGATGGCCCCATGAACGCAAACTCGGCGCCCAAACCAAGGATGATGCCGATAAAGAACCTCGCGAAGAACGGTCCTGTGGGCGTTCTCAAACGTCGTTGTACAATCGCCGCCGTCCCCATTCGAGCCTCGACGGCAGCACACCGGATCACGCCGACTTCACCTCGCTGCCAATCCGCTTGGCCCGAACCCCGGCAGAGGCTCCACTTATCAAAGCGGAGAGTCTGTTCAGACAACCGGGACCAGCTCTGTTCGAGTACGATCTGGCCCTCGTCCTTGGGGCGGTGACTTGCACCAACAGCGCTCAGCGCTCGACCTGCCTGGCACGGTCATGAGGGGCTGCGTGAACGGCCTATCGACTAACCCTAAAATTAGCCGGGCCATCGCGAACAGAGGATCGATACGTAACTCGGATCGACCGTTGGCAAGCATCGGGCAATTGACAGCTCCGCGACAGGCCGGATCTGGCCCTGCCAGGCGTATTTAAGTGATGCGCCGAAGATTCAGCGCATCATCTTCGCCTGCCGAGGCGCTAGCCGCGGTCCCGCAGGTTGTTTCTTGTCGAAATCCTCGATAGTTTCTAGCTCAGCTCGAAAAGCTTGCGTGGGGCACTTGTTAATACTTCGACGCCGGAGCCAGTGACGCGGAATGTTTCGCTGAGGACATAGCCGAAATCCTCATCCATCCAATTGCCCAACATTAGATGGAAGGTCATATTTGGCTTCAGCTCTGTCATGTCTCCATCCTTGAGGCTAGCGGTGGGCTCCAGCCAGCCAATCCCATGTGCGTAGCCACAACGGGAATCCTTTTTGAAACCATGTTTCTCAATCACGCGATAAAACGCATTGGCGACGTCGCTACAGGTAGACCCTGGCCGGACTACACCAAGGGCGGCTTCAAGACCTGCTATCTCTGCCTCATGTAGGCGACGCAAACGGTCAGAGGGTGCGCCGATCAAGAACGTGCGCATAATGCCGGCACAATAGCCATGGCGCATGCCGCCGAGTTCAAGGTTGATCTGCGAACCATCCCGAAACACATCTTCGCTCCACGAGATATGCGGCGTACCGGTCCGCGGCGACGAGCACAAGCTGATGTTCGGCACCCTCGTTGTCCCCGGCTTGCCGTTGGCGCCGCGCACCAGCGTTCCCATGATTTCGGCGATCGCGTCAGCTTCTCGCACGCCAGGGCGTATGACTTCAGCAGCACGCATAATTGCCGCGTCTGAGATGGACGCAGCTTCTCGCATCACGGAGATCTCGAGATCGGATTTGACGAGTCGGATCCAGGTTACCGCATTGGTGCAATCCACGATTCTGGCATTTGGCAGTCGCGCCTTGAATTTTTCTGCGGCCTCCGCCGACATTCCCCTCAGCTCGAGCCCGATACCGCGGGTTGCAGAGCCCATGTCGCTGAGACAATCAATAACCGCATCGTAGCCATCCTTGTCCGGGTTGCCAATGAGAGCTTCCGGATAGCCGATGATCTTACTGCGCTGCATGAACGTCTGATGGATGGCTGCCGGCGCGTCTTGGCGACGTAGAATGAATGTCGGCTCCTCTTCATCGAGCGAAACCACAAGACCTTGGGGCACATAACCTGAGTTAGCTGTATACCCAGTGAGATAGGTGATGTTGCTGGCGTCGGATACGATTAGCGCCTCGATATCGCGCTTTCCCATTTCTGATTTTACTGCGGCAAGCCTTCGCTCGTATTCTGTCCGCGGGAATGCCTGCGGTCCTTTGCTGATTGTCATCGTCTTGGCTCCATTTAAGGTTAACTTGAGATCGGCGAGAGTCGGATTTCGAATTCGATCGGGCGCGGCTACTCAACTTTCGAATGCCGAGCCGGCTCCTGCAGCCTCCGCCCGTGCGAAAGCCAATATTGCAATGGCAGTGTCCTGGATGCCGCTGCCAGTGAGATCGGCGATGCTGAGTTGCATCTCGCTCTTGCGCCCCATTTTCGAGCCGGCAACGATTTCCCCAAGTTCTGGAAAGCCTAGGTCGGCCGCGACGGCGCCAGCGGAAATAGCGTGGTGGAGCTCGCCAAAGCATCGGGTCTGCCTAAGGCTGTCCGCGATGTAGAGATCCGCCTTTGCAATCGCGGCGGGATCGAGTTCATTTTTGTGTTCGGCGTCGGAGCCCATGGCGGTCACGTGCTGCCCGGGTTCCAGCCATGCTCCGCTCAGGATCGGTTGTTCGGCCGGCGTCGTCGTCACGATGATATGCGAGCCAGCCACGGCGTCTGTCGGTTCCGGATGTGCGGTCACGGGAAAGCCCAGTTCCGCGGACAGCTCCCGCGCGGCCGTTCTGGCCTTCGAGGCATTGCGCGCCCAGATCCGGGCTTCACTGATCGGCCGCACCAGCGCGAGCGCGCGCAACTGCAACTTCGCCTGAGTTCCGGCACCGAAGACTGCTGCCACCGAAGCATCCTTGCGGGCGAGATGCTTTGCCGCGACCGCTCCTGCCGCGGCCGTGCGCACGTTCGTCAAGTATCCGTTGTCCAGCAACAGCGCCTGTACCACACCGGTTTGACTGGAGAGCAACACCATCATGCCGCTTGTACTCGGTAGCCCAATGTTCGGATTATTGAAAAAACCGGGGCTAATCTTGATAGCGAAGCCGTCGAGGTCTGGCACATAGGCCGTCTTAACGTCCACCTCGCCCCGATGCTCAGGAATGTCCAGCCGGAGGATGGGCGGCATCGCTACCGCCTTGGTGGCGAGCGAACGGAACGCATCCTCCACGCATTGTACCGCCCTGAGATCGAGCGGCACGATTTGCCTAAGCTGGCGCTCAGTCAGAATCGTTATCCTCGGCATCAGAACTCCTGCCCAAAGGGATTGCTAACCCTGTTCACGACGCGGCGATGCAGGTTCATATCGATATTGCGGCCTGAGAGCACGAGCGCGACGGGTCCTCGCAATGACGATACCTTGTGCGCGAGCAGGGCCGCGACCCCGACAGCTCCGGCACCTTCCATGATTTCGCGTCGCCGGATTTCCAAGGTCGTATTCTCTGGTACTAGCCGCGACATGCAGATAGTCGCACGCGATCCCGCAGCCCGGGCTGCATAGGAAAGCGCGCGACCGTGATTCCGGTCGAGGCAGCAACCAGCCCCCGTCTCAGTTGGGATTTGGTGAGCTTGCGGATCGCATTCGTCGCACGGCGTAACTTGAACCTGCCGATCAGCTTGATGATGCTCATGCTTTAGACTCACTGGAACGCCGCAAATATCCGAGAGCGTTGGCGAGTGTATGAGGGGCGTCGCCAGGATGTGAGGCAGGATGCGCCTGCGCGCATCTTGAATGACGTCGAGATCGATCATGGACATTTTCAACTCGAAATATTGCGAGCACACCCATCGGCTAGGCGCTCCGCGGCCAATAGGCGCCCAAATCCGCTGATAGGCTTGCGATAGCCGGCGAGGCGGAGCGCGTCCCAAGCCATCGCCTGAGAACTGGTGATCACCGGGATTCCGATCTCCTTTTCCAGGCTATTGATGTGCGGCACGATCGGCGTTGCGGTGCAAGAGATGAAGATCGCATCCGGCAATACAGTACGAATAAGAGCATTGGCTGCGCTAAAGATAGAGTCGCGATGCAACTCGCCGATTTCCGCGTCGGTCGACTTCCCAAAGGTGCCATGGGTTGTAATTTCGAACTCATTTTCGCGAAAGAATGGAAGGAATGAGCCGTGCAGAGCAAGCTCATAAGGCGTAAGCAGCGCTATCCGTTTTGCTTTCAAGTGCTGCAGTGCTGCAACAGCAGCTACGGCCGGAGAAGTGTATTTCATGCCGGCTCTCGCGCCGGCAAGTTGCGATAGCAGGCTCTTCATACCCATTACGACGGTGGCACTCGTGCAACCGAAAGCCAGAACATCGAACCGGCCGGCGGGCGGTAGCGTGTTTACGACATCAGCGAACGATGTCTCCAAAGAGAAGCCGCCACCGCTGTGGTTATAGGCGCTCCTGGTTGTAAAGACTGTCACCTCATCTGCGGGCATGATCGACGTAAAGGCGTCGCCTCCCACCTCATCTGTCGAAAGGAGGATGAGCCCGATACGGGCTACTGCCTTTGATGGTGTTGTAATCCCTTCGAAGATAGTCGTGCAGTTCTGCTCGTCCATAGTTTCCCTCCGGGGCAAGTGTGCGTTGTATAAGTCTGCCGATTGGCGTGCTTTGTTCGCGGAAGATCAACTGATTTGGGGTGATGCTTTCCCAATCGTGGGTAAAATCGAAGAGCGTTCGGAAGGAAGAACAACCCTGCCACGTCGCCATAGTCCTTGGATACTGCGTAAGACGTCTGCCCTCCCATCCAACTCGCAACAGCTCTCGATCTCCGTCTGCTCTTAGAGCACCGACATGTTCGTTTGACGCCGCCTTCCCAGTGCGTAACGCTGCTCGAGAAGCCGCAGCGCCACGACGGAAGGTATACTGACCGCCATGAAGAAAGCGCCGACCAAAGTGATTGGTTCGAGATACCGGTAGTTGATGTTGGCAACGATGCGCGCTTGGGACATTAATTCGACAACGGTGATCACGGAGAGTAGCGGCGTCTCCTTGAACATGGAGACGATGTAGTTGGCGAGGGCAGGCACCATTGGGGGTACGGCCTGCGGGATGATGACAAACCTCCAAACTTGGAAGCGGGTCAAGTTCAGCGCTCTCGCAGCTTCCCACTGACTGCGCTCCACATTATCGATGCCAGCGCGGTAGACTTCCGATGTGTAGCTTGCATAGTGTATCCCGAGCGTAGTCACGCCAGCAGAAAGTGGGCTGAGAACAATACCAAGATCTGGTAACATGTAAAATATGACGTACAGCTGAACGAGAAATGGCGTACCACGCACGAACTCAACAAAGTAGCGCAGAACCGACGCAGCAATCGGTCCGGCCGAACGCCTTGCAACGGCAATTGCGAGACCGATGAGCATGGCGAGAGCGGAACCGAGCAGGCTCGCGAGCACAGTGATCTTCACTCCCTCAGCAAGCTGAGGAAGTATCTGGAAAGCGAAGGCCCAATTCCAATCCATCCTATATCCTTCCGATAGGTGGGTAGCGAAATGCTGATCGAGAACGCCCGTTAGCGTCTAGATGCCCATTGCCCGCGCAAAGTAGATGACCAGTAAAGTGAGATGCGGGAGAACCATCGCACCTGTCTTGAGAGGCGCTCTCTGCTCGCGTTAGGTGTCGCTAGACGCCGCTCGAGCCGGCGCATCAGCGTCGAAATAAGGATCGCCAGTACAAAGTACGCGACGAGTATCATGAAGTACGGGATAGCGGTCTCGCCTGTCTGGGCGCGCACGGTCTGCGCGCGGAAAGCCATGTCTGAAAGAGAGATCAACGACACAATAGAGGTGCTCTTGAGCAACTCGACTGCGCTATTCGAGAAGGGGGGAATCATTAACAGCAACGCTTGCGGCAACAGAACGTGCCGAAGGCGCTGCCAGCGCCCAAGATTGAGTGCAACGCAGGCTTCGATCTGCTCACGCGGTAAAGCTAGCATTGCACCGCGGACGATTTCCGATGCGTAGGCGCCGGAGTTCAGGCCTAGAATGAGAACGGCAGCCTGGAATGGGGTCAACGAGAAGCCTGAGAGAGGAAGGACGAAATAGGCCCAGAAAAGCTGGACATACATCGAGGTGCCGCGGAAGAATTCGATGAACACGGTCGCTGGCAGACGCAACCAAGAGGACCTGAATAGCCGCGCGAACCCGGTCGCGAAAGCGACGGCTACAGCTAGCAGGTTTCCAAGCACGGTAAGTTCTATCGTGAGGAGCGCACCCGACAGGATGACGAAAAGGAATTCGGCTGACGCGGGCATTCAGAGACTCAGTCCTGGAGCGACGATCTTGCGCAAGAAAAGCCTAGTTCGTTCTTGCTGCGGATTCCGGAATATTTCTCTTGGTGGTCCCTCTTCGACTATACGACCGCCGTCCAGAAACAGGACGCGGTCGGCGAAGTCGCGCGCAAAACTCATTTCATGGGTCACAAGCAACATCGTCATGTCCGTATCGATGGCGAGCTTGCGCAGTACATTGAGCACCTCCTCGACAAGCTCGGGGTCCAAGGCGGAAGTCACTTCGTCGAACAGCATGACTTTCGGTTTTAATGCGAGCGCACGCGCAATTGCCGCTCGCTGCTTTTGCCCGCCGGATAATTCGGCGGGCAAGGCATGGGCCTTGTTAGCCATGCCAACCATTTCGAGCAGATCCATGGCCAGATCCTTGGCCACCGCCTCGACAAGTCCGTGCGTAAGTACTGGCGCCATCGTGATATTACGCAGGACGGTCATATGCGGGAAGAGATTGAATTGCTGAAAGACCATTCCGATGCCGGAGCGCATCTCGTGGAGATGCGCTTCGCGTCGCTGCGGGCTTAGGATCGCCGTTTGTGGACTCCAGAGGGGCCTGCCCCCGACGAGAACGCTACCACTTTCAATTTTCTCAAGAGTCATCAAGATACGCAAGATTGTTGTCTTGCCGGAGCCAGAGGCGCCAATCAGCGCCAGCTTCTCTCCGGGGGATACGCTGAAGCTGAGATCGCTCAGAACAGGATGCGCTTCGTAAACTTTGCGGACGTCGTCGAATTGTACGATAGGCGTCATGTTGGTTACCTAAGGGAGCGTTCAAGGCTGGGAGCTGATCGGCTGGATCAATAAAAACAGTACGTCGCCGTCCGGCAATAACGCCGCGCATTGGGCCGGCGTCAAGCGCGTCCGAATCTCGCGGCGACGTCAATCACTTGGCGCAAAGCTGCTCAGTCGTAATCTCGCCGACACCGATAGTACTCTCGTCCCGGCCGTACTTCTTCATCATTTTCATGTATGTTCCGCTCGCAATGATCTTGCGCAGACCTTCGTTATAAGCGTCCCGGAGCTCAACATCATCCTTGCCGAATGCCGCGGCGGCGCAGGAGAGTTTCGTGCCAGTGACACGGACGAATTCCGTTACTGCCAGATCGCTAAGCCGTTTCTGCAGATCAGACGCGGTCGTACTGTCGTTTGCGAAAACGTCGATGCGCTTGTCGGCTAGTAATTTCATCCCGCTAGTGCCATCAGGGTAGATGAGGATATTGTCGGCCTTGACCCCCGCTTCGATGGCCAGCCGTTGTTCTGCGCACCCGCCGCAGACGCCTATTTTAAGGGATTGATCCGCAACATCCTTGAAGGAACTCACCTTCCCGGCCAAGGCCACCGGCAAAACAAACCCATGACCACCACAACTTACAGGATTTGAGAAGATGACGGCTTGGCAGCGCTCGGGCCGAACAAAGAGCGCGCCTGATGAGGATAGAGTCGCCCGCTTCGATTGGATAGCCGGGATCATGGCACCATACTCCATCACTTGACCGGTGAACTTGGTGATGCCGACCTCCCTCAGGATTGCCTCGTCACGCTCAGGACCGAGACCAGCGGGCGTGCCATCTGGATTCAGCTGCATCCACGGCGGCTCGTTGGCGATGGCTATCGTCACTCCACCCGATCTCGCTTCATCCAAAGTTGTCGCAGATGCAGAGTAAGTCTGCAAAGTGCACAGCGTCCCGACTAGGAGGGTGGCCAGAACTAGGCCAACGCTAAACGTACAGAATAGGACAATACGTTTGTAGATCATGTTGTTCCTCGTTTGGTTGATCGCCCAGTGTATTTTCCAGGGCACAGAGATCTACGACGCACGTTCTTTGCCCTCGTTTTGAGAGAGGCAAGTCGCCCCCAGTTATGGTCGGGGTGCGCCCTTAACTTCATTTCGAGCAGCCGGCCAGGAGGGACCACAACGTTCGATAAGACGATCATTGAAAAGGACTACTAGCCAAGGCACCGCAGCTGATCGCATCGGGCGCACCAACGGGCTCGAGCGGACCCGGATGCTGCGCGTTCATGTTCCCTCCTCTTCGTTGTTGTTCAGCGGCGCTGCGCCCCGGACTCTCTTGCTGCTTAATACCAATATTACGGCCGCTCCAAAGCTGAAGTTCTTCAATGTCCGGCCAATTGCGGCTGAAATTCTGCACGCAAATCGTAGATCCGGAGCTTTTATCCAACTAAGCTCGAGCCGTTTGCTTCGGCATTCCGAGCTCCGCCTGTCGCGCGCCGTGGAAAACTGCCCCATCGGCGTCACGAGGAATTGCCCCCTCCTTGGATTGCCGAGGAGAGAGCGAGTGAACAAGGAACGAATCACGGAAGGCTCGTCGTGGATTGATCCGCGGGGCCGGTGATGAAAACGCCGGATGATGTGGCGGAAATGTCGCCCTGAGGGCGTGCGGGTGGGTCTGAGGCGGATTGGCGCGACACCTGGGCTGCAGCCACCAGACGGTGAAGGACTACGCGGTGGCGGGCGGGGTGAAGGTGTTCAAGTCGCCTGAGCGCCAGAAGCGGCTCGACGGCCTGAAGGTTGGCTGCGCGAGAGGTTCATTCGGCATTGCGGCAATGCGGATGGTGCGCCAGCGCCTATTGGGCGAAAATAGCGTGGCAGTCAGCCGGCCAACTCTGCAACGCACCGTGCAGCCGTATCGCCAGGCCCTTAAGGCCGATGCGCTGGCGACGACGCGGTTCGAGACACCCCTGGGCCGGTAGCTGCAGATCGACTGCGGCGAGCGTCTGGTCGAGATCGGCGGGGTGAAGATCAAAGCATTCGTGTTCGTGGCGACGCTCGGGCATTCGCGGCGGCTGCATGTCCGTGCTTTCCGGGGCAAGAGCAAGAGCACTGGTTCACCGGGCTCGAGAGTGCATTCACAACGAGATCTCTCCCGACCTCAGCACCTTCCGAACCGTGTTCCGCGACACCTTCAGGTCACGGGCGATCTCCTTGATCGTCTCGCCCTTGATGAAGTGCGGCCGGATCCGGGCAATGGGCTCCACGATCAGCGTCCCCCACCACCTACTTTGTTACGAAGCAGGCAGCGCAACAGGCCAATCTGTAGGGGTTCAATTTTGGGCTCTGACGCATATTCGATGATCGTGATTGTTTTTATGGCCCGCCAATCAGCCTTGCCTGAAGGAGATCGAGCTTAGCGCGCCCGTACATCTGCCGTTTCACCAGCTTGAGCTTGGTGATCTGAGCTTCCACTTGGCCATTGGACCATGGTTGCGTAATTGCGGCGTGCACCGCGCCCTTATCGTTGGCGATTCCATTCGCGAACGAGGCAATGAGGCTCCGCCTGGATTCATCAATCCAAGGTTCGAGCTCCATCTCGGCGTTCTTTCGGATCATCGCGTGGAAGCGGCCAACGAGAGCTTGGGCATCGGCCAGCATAGGAACGTTTTGTTCGATGACCGCAAGCGTGACGGTCTTCGCCCTGGTTAGGTGGTCGCGCTTCGTCGTCATCAGCTGCGCTATCGTCCTGGCGGCGGGGACCTTCTGCAATTCTTGATGGCTGAAAGTCTCGGCACGCCGCCGTCGCATCGCCCATTCCGCCACCACGCGCAGCGGCCCCTTGAAGCCTTGTCCCTTCAAACGGCGCCAGAGTTCGGGACCATTGCGACAGCCGCCTGACCACTGCGCGTCCCGGAACGCCAGATGCCCGTCCAGGGTGCTTTGACGGGCGCGGAACATATCCGTACCGCCGCCGCGGCTGATTTGGTGAACCAGATTGCGACTATGTCCTGGACGATCTCCTTGAGCGGCACACCCTCGCTGACGAGAGCCGCAATTGCGGCATGGCTGTCCTGGCGCCGCAGAGAATTCGCGCCGCCGTAGGGTTTGCAGATGCCGAGTAACAAGGCCGTCGGAATGGGCGCTTTGGTGCACAGTCGTCTGAAACGTCATGTGTGGGTCACGCACGGTCAATTCTTGAAATGATCGAGGAATTCAGGATAGTGGTAATGTACAAAGATTTGCGCCGCATTTCCCTACCGTGTGGAGGAGTTTCTGCAGCGCGCATGGGTTTGGCGACGGAATGCACCTGAAGTACGCTGGAGCGAAGCGTGCAATACGATCGGATCGACGCCCGCATCCTGGAGATCGTACAAAAGAACAATCGTCTGACATCCGAGGTCATCGGCGAGATGGCCGGCCTTTCTGCTACGGCCTGTCAACGGGCGATTCGTCGGAATAGCAAACCGGGCCTTGACGCGATCGATGATAACCATCGTCTTAAATCCCTTCTGTCAGGGTTCTCGTAAAAAAAACGCCGGGTGAACTGCTCGTAGTCCTCCATAGTTCGGGCTGTAATGTAGAGAACGACGTCGGCATCGCCAGTGACATAGAACCCGTTGACGACCTCCGCAGACAATTTGGAGCGCCTTCTTAAACTTGTCGATAATGTCTGAGCGCTCTCGCTCGAGACTCACCAAGACAAGCATCTGAATGAGCCCGCCAACCGCCTTGCGCCGGGATCTCGATGCTGGTTGTGATAAGGACCGGCGCGCGAACTTCTGATTACATCGGCCACAGCAGACAGAATGTGCAGCGATCGAGTTGAGTCGCCTTGCTGGTGCCGCCATCGACCCTGACGAGGTCTGTAGTCGCTCCCCACAATTTCAAGACGCAATGGATCCGATTGTCAATACTCGCAGCTATAGAACGAGATACGGGCTGTCGAGCGCGAACGAGACGAGACTACCTGGGCGGGCCAACTTCAGCCATTTGTCAGAGCCGTAGGAACTTTGCCTTCTCGCTGAGCAAGTCACGTTTGCTCTGGTGTGGTTTGCACCAAAAGCGGCGGGTCAATCCGAGCATGGAGGCGGCACAGAACCCGACATGACCAAGTCTTCTAAGCCGGTTACGTTTCGCCCCGATGGCATTACCGCTCCGCTCCGCCAGCTCATTTTCCGACGGATTCTGGCTGGCGAGCGTACTTGCCAATCTTGGCGCCCTCATTCGGAGTGTCGGCGCGGCGTGGGCAATGACGCAGATGACTTCGTCAGCTGACAAGGTCGCGCTGGTGCAGACCGCTCTGATGTTACCGGTGATGCTGATCTCGATGCCGGCGGGCGCGATTGCCGACATGCACGACCGACGAATCGTGGCGCTGGTCTCGGTCGGAGTAGCGCTCACGGGGGCGGCGACACTGACAATCCTTGCCTGGGTTGGCCTGCTTACCCCGGACCTGTTGCTGATCTCGTGTTTTGTGGTGGGCACCGGAATGGCTCTGATGGATCCTGCTTGGCAGTCTTCAGTCAGCGAGCAAGTGCCGCCGGAGACACTTCCGGCCGCGGCGCTGAACAGCATCAGCTACAATGTCGCGCGAAGCGTCGGCCCGACCATCGGCGGAATCGTAGTGGCAGCCGCGGGCGCGGTCGCGTCGTTCGCGCTCAACACGCTGCTTTATATTCCGCTTCTTGTAGCGCTATTTCTATGGAAGCGTGTCTCAGAGCCGAGTCGTCTGCCGCCCGAGCGGCTTAGCCGCTCCATTGTTCCGGCGTGCGCTACATCAACAACTCGCCTTCCATCAAGATTGTACTGCTTCGTTCAATGGTTATGGGGGTGATCGGCGGCGGGATTATTGCGCTTATGCCCCTTGTAGCCCGCGATCTCCTGCAAGGTAGTGCGCAAACATATGGCATAATCCTCAGCGCTTTTGGTCTAGGTGCAAGTGGTCGGCGCGCTCAACATTACCCCGATACGGAAACCTATGAGCGGCGAATCGGCAATCCGCGCCTGCGCGTTGTCTAGAGCTATCGCCCAAAGTTGGTGACGGCGGGAATCGGAAAGGCGGCATATCGTGGGGGTGCTTGACGCCTCCACTTCTCCACCGAAGGAGCGATATGCCGTGTCCAAGGATAACGTCATCCATCTGATTCAGCCAGGAATCTTCGACGATCAACTCACAGAAGTCTTGCGCAACGGAGCGCGTGCCCTGCTGGCCCAGGCGGTCGAGGCCGAGGTTGCAGACTTTCTAGGCCAGCATGCCGATTTGAAGACCCGGGACGGCCACCAGCGCGTCGTCCGCCACGGTCACCTGCCGGAGCGCGAGGTGATGACCGGCATCGGTCCGGTCGCCGTCCGCCAGCCGCGTGTACGCGATCGCGAAGCGGACGCCGCCGATCCTGAAAGTTCGGTGGACGTCGATGCCAATCACCCGTCGCATTCGCACCTCCTGCCAATCAGACCACATGACGGGAGCTACGGGCGACACGACAACTACGGA
>NZ_JADPJC010000140.1:0-13408 GCF_023073215.1 Bradyrhizobium sp. 35 | reverse complement strand
CGTTGTTCGGCTCCTGTTCGAACTTCACCAGCTGATTGTCCACGGTGTCCAGGCTCTCGCTGGTTTCCGTCAAAAACTCCCGCAACAGATCATCCATGAAAACAGGCCTTCATACAGGGAGGGCGCGCACACAAGACGTGATGCGCCAATTCGGAATGGGGCCAGCTTCACCGCAAAGCGTTTAATAATGGTTGAGTATGTGGAAAAGAACGGAACCAACAAAGAGATAAGGCGCTCCGGACAAGCCGAAGCGCCTCGTAAAGATTCGATTAACGTTTGAGAGCGGCGGCGTGTCTACGACGCGATAATGGTGATGGCCTCGCCTTCGTGCGCGAGCCTCACGGTCAGCCCGCAAGCCTCTGCCAACAGCCGCGTATAATAAGGCTGGATCGCATGTGCATCCGCAGCCGGGCCGCGCTCGCCGCTCAGGAGCTCGGAGATGTTCTGCGGCAGGCGCGCATTATGTCCGGTCGCGGTGATGCGGAAGCTCATGGTCTCGCCCTCGCCGATCGGATCGATCGTCAGCGTGCCGCCGCGCGGGATCGTGTGCTGCGAAACGACCAGCATGTTGAGCAGCAGCTTGACGCGATTCTTCGGCAGCAAGATCCGCGGCAGATTCCAGGTGATCGAGCACTTGCCGTCCTCGATGTGGCCGCGCGCCATGGTCTGGGCATCGCCGAGATCGATCTGCGCGCCGGACGAGCCGGCCGCACCAAAAGCGAGGCGGCAGAACTGGAGGCGAGCGGAGGCGGTTTTCGCGCTCTTGCGTATCAAGTCGAGTGCGAACTCGCGGTCGTCGGGCTTGGGATCGTCGTCGAGCACTTCGAGCCCATTGACGATGGCGCCGACAGGGCTGATGAGATCGTGGCAGACCCGCGAGCACAGCAGCGCAGCGAGTTCGAGCGCATCTGGAGCGGTGGCGGTAGCGGGTGACGAAGCGTCAGACATAAAGGGTTCCTGGAATTGCACGGCGCGGACGCGGCGAATCAAGCATGCTTGACGAATGCCGCAGGTTCTAACATTCGCTGGCACGTGGCAGCTAGCTTGCGATCGGTTCGAAGCGGCCCTAATGCCGCGGCGAATCACTCGCTTAGGGATGGAATTGCCGATGAATGAGGCATGCAGGTGAAGCGGATCATCGACGGCGCGGCCGCCTCCCACCTGATGGAGCCGCTCACCGCCCTGGTGGTGAAGGCGGGCGAAGCCATCCTCGCGGTCAACCGCGCAGCGATGCGGGTCGACGGCAAGCAGGACGGCTCGCCGGTGACCGAGGCCGACCTTGCGGCCGACCGCATCATCGCGGACGGGCTGGCACAGCTTGCGGGCGACATCCCGACGCTCTCGGAAGAGCGGACCCAGCTCGCCTCGCCGCCGTTCCGCGCCAGCTTCTTCCTGATCGACCCGCTCGACGGCACCAAGGAGTTCGTCGCCGGGCGCGACGAGTTCACCGTCAACCTTGCCCTGGTGACATCGGGCGTGCCGCTGCTGGGCATCGTCAGCGCGCCGGCACTCGGGCTGCTCTGGCGCGGCATCGTCGGCCGTGGCGCCGAGCGCGTCGGGTTCGACGGCGCAACCATCGGCGCTGCCGAGCCGATCCATACCCGCAAGCTGCCGCCCCTGGGCGAACCCTGGATCGCCGCGGTGAGCCGCTCGCATGGAGATCCCCGAACCGAGGCGTTCATCGATCATCGCCCCAGCGCCGTCAGAAAGGCGGTCGGCTCGGCCGTGAAATTCGGACGGATCGCGGAAGGCAGTGCCGACATCTACCCCCGCTTGGGGCCCACTTGTGAATGGGACGTCGGGGCCGGCTACGCGGTCGTGACCGCGGCCGGCGGCAGCGTGACCGACGGCAAGGGCGGCGCGCTCCGCTTCGGCGAGCGGCACGATGGCGGCTTCATCATCCCGGAGTTCATTGCTTGGGGTGACCCGCAGGCGGCAAGACTCTGAGGTCGTAAAGGGGCCTACTGGCTGAGCTTGTCCTGGAGGGCGGGCCAGCGCTTGCCCACCTCATAGAGGAAGCGCTCGGGATTGGCGGCGAAGGCGTCGCGATTGGCTTCCCGGCTGAACAGATAGAGCCGCTGCGCCGCGATCGCGAAGAAGCGGGGGTTACCGGCGATGATGACGCCGCGGGCGATATCGACCGGATCGTAGCCGCCGAACTGCGGCCCGTAGACCTCGGGATGGGCGAGGAAAGACGCCCGGTTGCCCTCGTTCCGAAAGCGCCAGACGGCGCCCCACAGGTTCGCCTCGAACTCGGCCGTCCCCTGCACGGCCGTGCCAGCGACGAAATAGGCCACGGGGTCGAAGCCCTCGATCGCCACGCCACTGAAACGGTTGACGACGATCCGCTCGGTGGTGGCCGCCTGCGCCGGCAACCCCGCGCAGAGGATCCAAATGCCCGACAGCATGCAGACCAGAAGGCCGATCAAGGCAATTCCGGGGCGCAAAGGGCTGGCTTCCTGCCGTTGTGCCGTCATAGTTGCTGCGGATAACATCCGAGTCGAGGGGACATCCGGCGCAACCTAGAGCCGCGCCTGTTGGCGCCAGGTTAAGGAAGCGACCGGATTCGATACCAGGGGTTCTTTTATGACTTTCGCATCACGCCTTGCCGCAGTCGCGCTTGCCGCGATGGTCGGGTGGATCAGTCCGGCTTCCGCCCAGCAGCCGCCGCCGCCCGACTTGCCGCCGCCGCAGCGGACCCAGACGCCCAGCACCTATGGGCCGGACGAACTCGTGAACGCCGGGCATCGCTTCTTCGGCAACGTCTCGCGCGGTCTCGCCTCGATCATCGAGAAGGCGGTCAGCCAATGGGGCCTGCCCAACGGCTATATCCTCGGTGAGGAAGGGTCCGGCGCTTTCGTCGCCGGCCTGCGCTACGGCGAAGGCACGCTCTACACCAAGAACGCCGGTGACCTCAGGGTCTACTGGCAGGGTCCCTCGCTCGGCTTCGACTGGGGTGGCGACGGCGCGCGCACCATGACGCTGGTCTATAATCTGCCCGCCACCAACGCGATCTACCAGCGCTTCGCCGGCCTCGACGGCTCGGCCTACATCATCGGCGGCTTCGGCATGACGGCGCTCACCGCCAACAACATCGTGCTGGTGCCGATCCGCTCGGGCCTCGGCCTGCGGCTGGGAGCCAATATCGGCTATTTGAAATTCACCCCGCGCGCGACCTGGAACCCGTTCTAGCGTTCCGCTTTCCCCTCCGGCGACGGATCAAGGTTAACGACATGTCGGGGCTGGCTTTTTGCCGGCCCCGCATGCAATGTCCTTGGTAAATTTTTCCTTAGCTTTGGGAGTTCTGGCCCATGGTCGAACCGATCATGTACCTGGCGATCGGTTTCCTGCTCTCGATGCTGTGCGGGCTCGCGATCGTGCCGCTGGTGCATAACCGCGCCGTGCGCCTGACCACGCGCCGGCTCGAGGCCGCCACGCCGTTGTCGATGGCCGAGATCCAGGCCGACAAGGACCAGCTCCGCGCCGAGTTCGCCATGTCGGCGCGACGGCTGGAGATGAGCGTCGACCAGCTCAAGAACAAGACCACGAGCCAGCTCGCCGAGCTCGGCAAGAAGAGCGACGCCATCAACCGCATGAAGATCGAGCTCGGCGAGAAGAACGCCACGATCTTCGCGCTCGAAGCGCGCGAGAAGGCGGTGAAGGAGCAGCTCCGCGCCACGGAAGAGGAATTCAACACCAAGACCGCAGCCCTGCGCGCCGCCGAGCTCGCGCTGACCGACAAGCAGGGCGAGCTCGCAAAGATCAATTCCGAACTGTCCGACCGCTCGATGATGGCGGAGAGCCGTCAGGTCGAGCTGGTCGCGGTCCGTGCGCAGATCGAGGAGCTGAAGCACCGCGTCGGCGACGCCGAAAAGGAATTTGCCGCGACACAGGCGCGGCTGGCGCAGGAGCGCACCGAGTCCGAGACCGCTTCGCGCGAGCTCGGCGACGCCCGCGGCCGCGTCGAGAATCTGAGCCAGCGCGTCACCGACCTCGATCGCCAACTCATCGTGCAGGTGAAAGAGGCCGAGATGTTGTCGGGCCGCGTCGGCGATCTCGAGGGACGCCTTGCCACGCAGGGCAAGCTGCTCGCCGAACGCGACTATGAGAACAACCAGCTCCGCCAGGCCAACGAGGCCAATGAGCGCATCATCAAGGAGCTGCGCGTTGAGATCGCGGCGTTGAGCGGCGGCAAGTCCTCGGCCGCAATGGAATCGATCCGCGCGGAAAAGACCGCGCTCGAGGAGCAGCTGCACACCGCCCGCGACGAGCGCGCCAAGCTCCAGCGCGACATCAACGCGATCCAGCAACAGGCCGAGAGCTCCTGGGCGACCGAGCGGATGGAGAACGCGCTGCTGCGCGAACGCATCAACGACATCGCAGCCGAGGTGGCCAAGCTCGCGATGCAGCTCGAAGGGCCGAACTCGCCGATCGAGGCCCTGCTCGCGGCGGAGGCCGGCCAGCCGCCGAGGCCGGCGCCACGCCCGGCCAACGACGCCCCTGCCAACGGCACCGCCGCAGGCACCCTGCCCGAAGGCGGCGGAACACTGGCCGAACGCATCCGCGCGCTCCAGGCCCACGCCTCCCGCGCCCGCCAGCAGGGCGCGTAAGCGGCCCCAAGATGGTCTGACCGCCGAATTGCGGGTCCGGGGGAAGGTTTTCCGGCCCGGCAGCGCCTCGAAACTTGACACCTTCGGCCTGCACTTCTAAATCGCGGGCTCCAAAGCATCGGCGGCCGAAACTCGGGTCGCCTGCATGATGGTTTCGGGTGCATAGCTCAGCGGGAGAGCGTTCCCTTCACACGGGAGAGGTCCAAGGTTCGATCCCTTGTGCGCCCACCATTAACCTAGCTAAATCAGCCACTTAGCGGCGAGGTTCTCCAAGTATGTGCCCCAAAAAAGCGGGGGCACAATAGGGGCACGAAGCGGGCAATGATGGTGCGAGGTCTACAGAACGGCTCGGCTGGTCATCGTACGACCGTTCGATGTTCTCCCCACCCAACCAGTGTAGGCGACCTCGTTTGTCTCGACGCGCTCTTGTCCTGCGACGTTCCTGCACTGTTTCGCTCTGCCTTTAGTCCTTCTCAGGCGGTAAGCGATCACTCTGCCGAGCAGCAGGACTTCGGCTGCGTCCCTAAAGAAAAACCCGCCAGCGACGTAGGGCTGACGGGTTCTCATTTGCCCGTGCGTATCCGCGGTACTCGTCACCCATCCGCGATGGCACATCGTGCAGCCATAACGATCGACGTTTAGGTTATCACCGTCTCTTGCTGGCTGATGTGTTGCTCGCCTTGATGAAGGCGACGCTCGGCCAAGGTCAAGAATGAGGGGCGGCAGCGGTCTCGCTTACCTTCGCTCTGGCTCAAAGCGACCGAGCCGCCGTGGGCCACACCAGACTTCGATCGGTTGGTTTGCCTCCCCGGCAGAGCCAAGCTGAAGAGCTTCTTCCGCGTTGCCGCACTCGATCTCCTGCACATCGAGTGTCTTCTGCCCCAGTCGTCGAGCGTCGATCCGCGCGAAGCTAATGACCTCCACGGAAGCATCTACTCAAAGTTCATCGCGAAGTTGCGGATTGACTTCGCTCAGGTCAGTCCGCTCCGAGAGCTACTGCCGGATCGACTCCTGGTAAAGCTCGTGCGCTTTATAGGCTTCGAGTTCGACTTCGTCCTCGAATTCACCGCAGACGATCACGTCAATTTCGTTGCCAAGCCGGTCACTCTTGCGCTTGCGAGCGAGCTCAAGCCGGCGTGCGTGCGGGATTTTGGCGAGAACGGAAAGGCCGTCGCGCCGATCTCCCGGCATTCCAGGGCGGCGCCGCCGGCTTTTTTTGGCTACGAGCTGAACAGGACGCTGGAACGATACCGGCGGGAGGCATCGCTTGCCTCAGGCACTCCTATATCTTTACGAGGCGTGATAAGCTTGGATTACCGCCATGACAAATGCTGGTCCTTTCTACCGGGTGGCCGGAGCAGGATCCGGTTCGCCGGCGTGAGAGAGCTCGCCGAACAGTCGAAGAATTTGTTGGGCTGGTTACAGTCTCAGCCCCTCCTTTACACCAGGCCAGGCCGTCACGGCTGTACAACGCGTGATTGATCTGTCGGGTGACGCCTTCCAGGTCAACATTGCGCAGCGCTTCAGCGCTCGCCTGGCGAACTCGTTCGATCTGATAGCCTTCTATTGTCAGCTGCGGAAAATGAATTCGGCTCCCTTTGCCGACCTTCTTCGGTATGGCAAGCTCACCATTGCATCGAGTTCGCCCGAGCATTTCACAAAAGTTTGACGCGCCGGCAGATCAGCTCAAAGGCGCGGCCGATCGCGCGAAATGTGCTCACCATCGCTGAAATCGCCGCTCACCATCAGCGAAACGCGGAAGGCCTTGGGAATAAAGCTCGCGAAGCGGGTCGGTACGAAAAGGCAACTTCGCCATTGCGCACAATATCTCTGTGATCCTCCACTGCATTTGCGTCGATGGCACGTCGTTTGACTGGGGCCACGCGCCGGCCCGGCCTTAATTTGCAAGTTTCTGGCCCGGTCCGCCGGGCCGGCGATGTCCCGCTGAGACGGTGGTCGTGGTGACCTCGGTCAATCGACTGGTGGCGAGCTCGCCGGCCCGCCATTGCAGAGGATGACCCACCCTATCCGGACATCATCATGAGGCGCTTGCGATCTCGGAAAGGACCATAACCCAAGCGACGGGCAGCTGATCGCATTGCATTTAGGTGACGGCTAATCGACCAACAGAACCGAGCTGGTTATCGATCCGAGTCTCGGCCGCATCGAGTTCCTACTGGTCAAGGATTAGACAATCGAAGCCGTCGAGGCGAGAGGAGCGCGGGTCGCGACAAATCGCGCCGAGCAGGTGGCGCTTTTGGACGAGACCGTCGACCGCGATAAGGGCATGTCCGACAGCCACCGCGACATGGGTGTTACCGCTGTCGCTCGGGCCGAAACCCAGGATGAAATCAAACACTCGATCTGATCTGCGAGAACTATGCGGATTTTCGGTCGACGAATGGCATCGGATGTCGTCAGCACGGGACGTTGCGCGAGTGAATGGATGCGGCTCCATTGATAGGGCCCTCGGCACACTGGCGTCTTGTTCTGCGGCTCGTCAGCTCATGGACAGCTAAGCCTGCTATGGTGAGACGCCGCTGCCTGGACCGCCAGATCCAGCTTGATCTGCGGAGGAGAATGCGATGTGCGCTTGATGGATGTCAACCGATTGGACGACTCAAGTTTCGCGCGAACGTACTATGATCGGCTGCATCTGACCGCGAACGAATGGGTAGCGTGTTCGGGCGGTCCTAGGTTGGCAAGCGCGGTCCTGGAGCCTGCTTTATCATGTCTCGGTGGTCACTCAGTAGCGATGGCGATCAAGGTAGAGAACCGCCGCTCCGGCGCCACTTCCTTCATTTAGAAGAAGAATTATGCATACAGAACAGACCCAGCGAAGCGCCCGCATTGATTCCGAAACTTCCGAACGTAGGCACCGGCAAAGCTGCCTGTGCGGTCTCACTCAGGCTGCAGCACAGTGGGTCGAAGCCTTGAGGGTGGCCACCGGCCCTGCCCCGGCTCAAGGACAGCTGGAAAGCTGGGTCGCCGAACCGGGACAGGGCGAACAGGAGGATCGGCGAGAGGCAGTAAGCCGAGTGAGAGCCTGGCAGGAAGTGGCTGATGTACACGTGCCGCTGAACCTGGCATCTCTGGGGCTAACCACTTTGCCCGTCCTGCCGCCAGAGATGCAGGGGCTCTCTATCATGCACAATCGGCTGAGTAGTTTGTCGATCGACGGCCAGGCCAACCTCCTCTGGCTCGACGCCAGCAACAACCTGCTGACCAGCCTGTCCGACGCTTTTCCGGCCGGACTTCAAGACCTTAATGTCAGCGGCAACCGGGTGAGCGGCCTGCCTGCCGCCTTCCCGGCTGGGCTCCGTCGGCTCAACCTCAGCAACAATCGGTTGACCAGTCTGACCGATACCCTACCAGCAACGCTTCAGCAACTCGACGCCAGCAACAACCAAGTGACCGATCTGCCCGAGGCCTTGCCAGCTGGGCTCCGTCGGCTCAACCTCAGCAACAATCGGCTGACCAGTCTGACCGATAACCTGCCACCAACGCTTCAGCAGCTCGAGGCCAGCAACAACCAAATGACCAGTCTGCCTGCCGCCTTCCCGTCTGGGCTCCGTCGGCTCGACCTCAGGAACAACCAACTGACCAGCCTGCCCGAGACGTTGCCGACGCAGCTCGGCTCGGAATGCCGCGTTCAGCTAGAAAATAATCCGCTGCCGGAGCGGGTGCTAACGAACTTGGCGTCAACCTTGAATAGCCAGGACTATGCCGGACCGCAGATCTTCTTCTCGGTGCATGACGGGGCGGCGCAAGATCAAGCGCGCCCTCTGTGCGATGCGGTCGCGGCTTGGCTCCCCAACGAGCCAAACACAGCAGCGCTCTGGCGAGCCTTCGCAGAAGAGCCGGGTGCTAAAGAATACGCTCGCTTCCTCGATAGGCTACTGGACACGGTGAACTCTAGCAACTCCGAGTTCCGGGTGGGAGTGGCAGACGATCTGCGGCAGGCGGCGATCAGGCCGGGATTGCGCGCCCAGTACTTCCAGTCGGCCATCGGAGCAAGCGCGAGCTGCCAGGATCGCATCACTTTGGCTTGGAACGACATGCAGACCGCACGGCTGAACGCTGATGTCGAGGAGGGAGCCTACGACGAGCGCCTCGACAAGCTCATCGAACAAGGCCGGGTCATGTTCCGTTTGGGCGTGCTGGACGGGATAGCCCGAGACAAGGTCAGCTCGCTCCGGTTCGTCGACGAGATCGAGGTCTATCTCGCATATCAAGTCAAACTGCGCGACCGGCTGGACCTGAAGCACATCGCCCCAGCCATGCGCTACTTCGGTGTGGCTCACGTGGACGAACATGACCTTGCCACCGCCGAGGCCGTCGTGCGAAGCAAGGAGGCGGCGGAATTCGCCGACTATCTGGCAACGAGCTGGCAACCTTGGGACACGGTGCTGCGCCGCATCGCGCCCGAAGCTCATGCAGAGATGCAGGATCGGCTCGTCGATGCGATGGGTGAGGAGTTCGAGAGCCGACTGACGGAACGGCTCACTGATCTTCGTCTGAACGGCGACGCGGACGCCGAGCGGCAGCTCGGAGCCAAGATCTGCGACGAGATCGCCCGCGAGATCAATGGCGCGCTGACGCGCCAAGTTCTCGGGGAACACGGCCTCACGCTGCAGCCGGCCGCGCCAGCGCAGGCCGCGAGGGGAGACGGCGGGCGCGGTCGGGTATCGTAGCGGTCGATGTTCGGAACAACACACTCGGCTTTCATTGTGTGATCCACGCTTATCGTGATCAATCCCTCTCTAGAAGTATGTTGGGCCAGACGAAGCGCCGGCGAGGCTGACGACATGAGTGTTCACTGATGACACTGATTGATGGCCACGAACAGCTTGGTCGGGCTGATGGGATCGACAGGAAATTCCATTTGATCCTAAGGATTGAAACACCCGGCCGGGCGGTCGGAGTGAGCATCCGAAAGGGTGGCCGCGGGATGTCGATATCCCCTGGGTCATTCGGTGGACGTGGGCACCGAGTAGGTTGAATTAGCATTACAGTTGTCTTTTTGATTTGACGTGAGCGCGTGGAGCGGCAGCCTGATGAGCTCTGCGCCAGAAAGACCATGCGATGATGCGTACGGGTTGAATACGCTTTCGAGCAAGTCTGATGGCAATGCGGCGGATTTCCTGGATTGACCAACGGATCAGTGGCGGTGTGGTTATGCTTTGGCTTTTGCCGGGGGGCGACGTTTCGTTTTTTTTGGGCGGTGGCGGATTAGCGCGATGTCGGATCGCGGCCATCATGGCAAAGGCGAGCATCACCAAGGAGATCTGACCGTGCCAGCCATGCCAGGATCTGCTCTCGTTATGATCGAGCCCGAACTCGTTTTTCGCGGTTTCAAAGCTGTCCTCGATCGCCCATCGATGGCCTTCAACCGCGACCAGCGTTTCAATTGATGTTCCCGCTGGGCACCAGGTGGTGAAGAAGGCGAGGTCATCATCGGCGATCCGACGACGGATCAGTAGACCGCGCGTCTCTAAACCATCATTTGCGCTGTTGAACTGCTCGGCCCCGAGGTCGGCCAATTCGAGATGACACCAGTCGTGCAGCCGCGGTCCTTTGGCTCCGGCTCCCGCCGCCATGGATTCAGACGCCCGCAAAAAAGGCAACTGTAATGCTAAGACTGACCGGCGCGATTCCGAAAAGTTGGCGATCCTACACCGTTCGGGCGACCTCACGCGAATTCCTATGAAGGACATAAGGCAATATGCGATCTCACCCGGGCGCGAATGGATGCATCGATGCAGCTCGTGCGAGCCCGGCAGCAATTGCTCGCATTCCTGTTACGTCACGGCCGCCGCTACGAGACCGGCAAGCACTGGACCCAGCGACATCGCTCCTGGCTTCGCCGGTCAGACCTTTGATCAGCCCGCGCGTCAGATCGTTTTTCAGTATTACCTTGAAGCAGTCTGGACGGCACAAGACCGCCGTGACCAGCTTATCGGGCGTATCAGCGCGATGGCTGCTCATTGGCCGATGGGACCGCTTGTGGAGGCACTGCGTGGGTTGCGAGGTCTCGATTTCATCTCCTCCGCGAGGTTTCTCGCAGTCGGCGATCTCGGTCGTTTTGAGAATGCGCGGGCAGCTGATGTCGTATCTCGGCCTAGTGCCTTCGGAGCAGTCAAGCGGCGAACGGATCTGGCGCGGCGGTATCACCAAGACCGGCAACGGCGAGGCACGGGCGAATGCTCATCGAGGCCGCCTGGAGCTATCGCTATCCACCGCAAGTTGCCAAGGACAAGGCCGAGATCGTCGTGCGGCTTCCCAAGATAGTTCGCGACATTGCCTGGAAGGCGCAACTTCGCCTTTGTAAACGGTTTCGAACATTAAGCGCAGCCGGGAAGAAGCCAACCGTGGTGGTGGCACCGATTGCGTGAGAGCTGTGCGGCTTCGTTTGGGCCATTGCCCAGGAGGTGAAGCCGGTGGCTTCACCGTCGCGCTCGCGCCGGGCCTGTTTGGCCGGGGGCAGGACGAACAGTCAAGGCAATCCTCGAGAACCCCATCGGGCCAGCGTGTTTGCCGACGCCCGCACTGAGTCCGAGGTGGGCCTGCGACGACAAACGCTCGTGCGGTCTTTGATCCGCGAATGGAAGATTGATCGACCGTCGCCATCGTCGTCCTGCTCCCGACCTGTCAGCAATCACCTCACAATCGTTCACCACGCCGCACCTCCGGTGCGGTGATGGTGCTTCGCATCTTTTTGCTTGAAAAAGGGGACATGGAGGGGTTCTCCACTCAGCGCTCGCACAGCACCTCCTGGGAAAGGTCGTAGGTGTGCTTGAGGATCGCGAGCCCCGCCATCAAGCGCGTCGGCAGCGGCGGCTGGCCAGGGCCGTCCGTGTAGACCGCTCCGAACGCCTGCTCCAGGGAGTCCCAATCCAGCGTGCGCGCCAGCGTCACCGGCGAATGCTTCATGTCGATGATCTGATCGAGCCCGGAGCAAGACAGATCCTGCTCGCCGGTCTCGCGCCGCTCCCGTGGCCGCATCCAAACCTCCGCTCATGCACTCTGACGAGCAGAGAACCACGACCGCCGGTCCAACTGAAAATCGTCAGCCCGTCAGGACCGCTGGTCCCGAAGAACAAGCTGAACCGCCCCACCTTGTCTTGATGCCTTTGACGGGAAATGGTTCGTGGAGAAGTCGCGCGTTCGTCGACAGCTTGAGCCATAGCTGCCTCAAAAGGGCATCGTCGATTTAATCTGGCACTGAGCCGAAGAAGGCACCTCTCAGAGGTTTGAGAATCGGCGATAGCTTGTCGCGGATCGCGCAGGAAGTCGCAAAGGCTGGCTTGCGCGAAGCACGACGGAAGTCGGCAATGACGGCTCCGGAATAGCGGACGTGGAAAAGGTTTGCGACCTGATCGTGAACTGACACAAGCCGCTGAGCCTGACGGGACGATTTAAACCGCTTTATGATCCGCTCGCGTCGCCGGGTCGGCGGGTGAGAATTCTCAGCCCGGTGGTTGCGAGCTTTGTGGTGGCGATGGTCGTTGTGAAAGCCCATCTTCGCCCTTGTAGCTCCGTACGAACGGGGTTTGTACGTGATCATCACGCGCGGCGGCGTGCCGGCGAATTTCAAGAGCTTCTTGACAAGCCGCTGCGCAGCGCGCGAGTCTCTTCGGCGCTGGATTAAGACCTCGAGGAACGAGGCCATTCTGGTGGACAGCGCGCCAGAGCCAATGTTGTTCGGCCGCGTCGAGATAGCGATTTCATTCAGATGCCATTTGTCGCCGCGCGCGGAGCGCGCTGGCGGATCCAAAAGGAGAACGCCTTGCCGGATTTCGTTCCCCACTGGCGCACGGTTTAATAGGTCACGACAATGCCGCGCGCCGCCAGCATTTTCCTCGACCATGCGCAAGCTTAAGGAACGGGAAATACATCCAAACGGCATAGCAGATCACTTCCGGTGGGAACCATGAGGGCGAGAAAAAACCCCGGGCGGTTGGCATGCCGCTCGTCGGCCCGCTCGGCCGCTCCAATTCGTTGACTTGACCGCGCATTCCGCACCCTCAACCCTCGGCTCAACGCCATGCAGCTGAAACACTACACTCTTCGCGTATCCAAACCGATGTGAACAATTGTTTTCGCGGGCGTCTCCTTTCTTTGAGGTCGACGACTCCTCATCTTGCCCCCGGAGTAGCGGAAAGGGCCGTCCACCCCAGCACGAGAGTCGTCGTCCGTGAACAAGGCACTAAGCGATTGAGCAGGAGTCAGTTTTCCGGTTGCGGCGGCATTTGAGATTGCAGGGATTGGGGGCTTGAGGCCCCCAAACCTTGCAATTTTCGTTTGTGGATTCCCTTTCGCTGCGGACCATGATTCTGTGGTGCATCGGAGGGGCCGATGCGACCGAAGAAGCACAGGACGACGGGATCGAACGATCTGTTCCGGGCGCGGCTGGACCAGATCATCAATCTGAAGCACGAGTTGGTTCTGCTTGCCGGCAAGATCGATTGGGACTGGATCGACGGCGAGATCGCGCCGCTCTACAGCGAGAACGGCCGGCCCGGGATCGAGACCCGCTTCATGATCGGGCTGTTGTTGCTCAAGCATATCTACGGGCTGTCCGATGAGGGGGTGTGCGAGCGCTGGGTCCACGACCCTTATTTCCAGTTCTTCACCGGCGAAGAGTTTTTCCAGCACGCTTTCCCGCACGAACGCTCGGACCTGAGCCATTGGCGCAAGCGGCTCGGCGACAAGCTGGAGCTGCTGCTGGCCGAGAGCCTGCGGGTGGCGCACGAAGCCGGCGCCTTACGCAGCCAGGACCTCAAGCGCGTCACGGT